>JBLRXG010000001.1:0-46054 GCA_047920855.1 Dehalococcoidia bacterium
GACGGGGAAACGCCGCAGCCGCATTACATCTACGTCGCCTGCGGCACGATGGGCACGACCGCCGGACTGCTACTGGGACTGAGAGCAGCCAAGCTCGATACCCGCGTTGTCTCGGTACGCGTCACCGCCGAGAGATTCGTCAATACGAGAGCGATGATCAGGCTCATAGGCAGGGCCAATTCCTTCCTGCATTCTCTGGATCCTTCTTTTCCGGTGTTCGAGTTCTCGGCCGCGGACATCGACATCAGGCACGATTGTTTCGGGAGACGGTACGCCCTCTACACGCAGGAGGCAATGGAGGCGGTATCGCTGATGCGAGAACGCGAAGGTATTAAGCTTGACGGCACCTATACGGGAAAGGCCATGGTCGCCCTGATCAGAGACGCAGAGAACAGAGTTCTGCGAGGCAAGTCGGTCCTGTTCTGGAACACGCTGAACTCCAGATCTCACCCAGAGTTGACCGCCGATCTCGATTATCGTGAACTGCCCCGCTCGTTTCACCGCTATTTTCGGGAGGAACCACAGCCGCTCGATCGCGAACCAGAGAACCGGAGGTCCGGCGGCGGAGATGGTCAGTGGAGATGGTCAGTGATGGGTAACGGGAGGACCGGCATCCGACCCTGTAGACCCGTCCTGCGTGCTAGCCGGCAAAGAACTGCTGTTTGCGCCGGCAAGCTAGCCCGATTCGAGGTGGCGTACGGGCGGTGAGGGCACGATCCCGGCGGCTCTCTGCTGCAATAAAGATGGCAGAACCTTCACCTCAGGGACAGGGTATGGACATAAGGGTGTTCGCAGTCCTGCTTCTGTGCGTCTTCTGTTCATTGCTGGGTGTGGGGATAGTGAGCCCGTTGCTGCCGCTATACGCCGAGGCTATGGGAGCAAGCGGGGTGCTGCTGGGCATGATCTTCAGTTCCTTCACGATAACGCGGGCAATAGTCATTCCCTTCATCGGTCCGCTCTCAGATCGCCGAGGCAGGAAGCTCTTTCTGCTCATCGGATTCGGCGGTTTCACCCTGGCTACATTGGGCTACGTGCTGGCAATCACGCCGCTCCATCTGATCCTGACGCGTGCCGTGCAGGGAGCCACGGCGGGCATGATGCTGCCCATCGCCAGGGCGTTCATCGGCGACCTCTGCCCCAGGGGTGAGGAAGGCAGATGGCAGGGCATAGCCAATGCGGCCTTCTTCGGCGGCTTCGCAATGGGGCCGCTCATCGGAGGGCCGATAGCTGAGTTGCACGGGTACAACGCGGCCTTCTACTTAATGGGGGGGATCTGTATGCTCAGCTTCCTGCTGGCCCTCCGCTTCCTGCCGGAAAGCGGATCACGCCGCAGCGGAGGAGGAAGCCAATCCCCAACCGACTCCTTCAAGCTGATTCGCAGCAACGGCATGTTCCGCGGTCTCACCTTTTATCGAACGGCCCTTGCCCTTGCACGCGGCTGTCTCATGACCTTCCTACCCGTCTTCGCCGCTTCCTCACTGAAGATAGGCGTGGGACTGATCGGGATAATGCTGGCAGTTCACAATCTGCTCAGGGCATCAGTGCAGCCGTACTTCGGTGGCCTGGCCGACAGGTTCAACAGGCGCACGCTGGTGATCATTGGTGCCCTGTCCCACATCGCCTTCTTCTTCCTGATCCCGATGGACTACGCCTACTGGCAGCTACTGGTGCTGGTCGCCTTCGGGGGCATTGCCGCCGCCATCGCCATGCCCGCGATGACCGCCCTGTACACCGAGCAGGGCAGGATCTCGGGCATGGGCACTGCCATGTCCATGGAGATGCTGGCGATGGCCGTAGGCATGGGCATAGGACCGATTGCCGGCGGGCTGGTAGCGGACGCTATCAACGTTCAAGCTGTGTTCTACTTCTCCGCCGCAGTGCAAGTCGTAGGTATCGCCCTGTTCTACATGCTAACCAGGGACTACAGCGCCAACAAAGGGATTGCCAGCGAGAAGCCGCCCGACATCCAGCCGCACGATTGATGTCCCCGACATCGTACCTTGCCCGCCCGACTCAACAAAAGGCACGGGCCAGGAAGTCTCGCTTCTGTGTTCCACCAAATCGTGCGACCCTTCGCCCGCCCTCGCCCGGTTCTGCTTTGACAGCCATCGGGAGTTAGTATATATTATCAACTATATAACTTATATACCATCATCAGGGCGAAGTTCTAGCATGGACTCGAAGGCTCGTCAAGATACGCTGGAAAAGGTGTCGATAGACCTGCTGTCTATCCCGCCGCTCATTTTCCGACAGATACGCAGAAAGGTGATCAAGACCACCCTGAGCGATCTCAAGGGAGGTATCACCCTGCACCAGTTCGAGATCATCAGGTTGCTTGAGAATGAGGGAAACCTGCACATCGCCGAAATCGGCGACAGACTTCACATCGCCAGAGCGCAGATGACCCAACTAATAGACAAGCTGGCACGCCTTAGACTGGTGGAAAGACATGCCGACATGACCGACAGGCGGACCACTATCGTTACCCTGTCCGGCCACGGAAAATCGGTCTGGAAGGAACATAAGGCCAGCGTGATGCACGCCGTTCAGGAGACCGTTTCACAGCTACCAGATGAGGACCTGAGATCTCTGTCCGATACACTGGAGAAGCTCCAGGAAATACTGTCCAGACTGCGCTAGGCACGCCCGGCAGCACTTGATGCACAGCACGAGAGATGATATAGCTCTATGAACAACAGCCGCCAGAACATACTCGACGACGACCGGATCGGCCGCCTGATGGTCAAGCTGTCCCTCCCCGCGCTCACCGGCATTCTCGTGATGACCCTCTACAACGTGGTCGATACCATCTTCGTGGGGCATTATGTGGGCCCGGATGGCATCGCCGGCCTGACCATAGTCTTCCCCGCGCAGATGCTCATGATGGCGATCGGGCAGATGATGGGGATGGGAGGCTCATCGCTGATCTCCCGATCGATCGGAGCAGGGAAGATCGAAAGGGCAGAGCACGCGCTGGGCAACGCCCTTACGGCGGCTGCAGCACTCTCAGTGATAGTCATGATAGTCGGCCTAACCAACACCGACGCTCTACTCAGGCTGATGGGGGCATCGGAGAGCGTCCTGCCTCACGCCCGCGACTACATGACATTCATACTAGTTTCCGTGCCATTCAAAACGATCACCATGGCAATGAACGCCCTGATAAGAGCAGAGGGCAACGCCCGCGTTCCCATGGTCGGGATGATTATGGGTGCCGTCCTGAACATCATACTTGACGCCGTATTCATCGTACTGCTGGGCATGGGTATAAGAGGAGCGGCTCTGGGCACCTTGATAGCGTCCATTGTCACCGCCTCTTACTTCATCATCTACTACGTGTCGGGCAGGAGCTTCCTGAAGATCCACACGAATAACCTCGCTATCGAATGGGGCATCCTGGGAGCCATTCTCGCCATAGGGATCTCTGCATTCGTGAATCTCTCGGCCGGCAGTCTGGCAATAGTCTTCATCAACAGGACGCTGGCCGCCTTAGGAGGTGATGTAGCCATCTCCGCCTACGGGCTTGTCAATCGCATTATGTCGTTCGTCTTTATGCCCGGTATCGTCATCGGGATGGGCCTGCAGCCTATCCTGGGGTTCAACTACGGCGCAAAGCGCTATGACAGGGCACTGAAGGCCATCAAGATAGCCGTGATCGCTGCTACAGCCATCAGCATCGCCGCATTCCTGGCTGTATACTTCGTTCCTGAGGTATTCATCCGTATCTTTACCACCGACAGAGATGTAATCGCAATGGGAGGCTACGCTGCCAGGCACATCTTCTTCCTGAAATACCTCGTAGGCTTCATCATGATCGGCTCTGTGATCTTCCAGGCCATAGGCAAGGCGCCCCAGGCGTTCATAATAGCAATTGCCAGGCCGGTCGTGTTCCTGCTTCCGCTGGTCTTCATACTGCCCAACTACTGGCAGCTTGACGGCGTGTGGCTGGCATTTCCCGGCGCAGACCTGCTTACCTTCATAATGGTTCTTGTTCTACTCATCCCGCAGATTCGGACGTTCCGCAGGCTGGACCACGCGAGCCGCGGCGAGGTTTGACCGACACGCTCGAAGGTCATCCGGCGCTCCAGCGATGATGCAGAATCACTTACGTATGACCTCAATCGATCCGCCCGGTTGACGAGATCGTGATAGTAGGTCGCAGTCGTGTACACAAGGATCAGCAACCTGAGCTAGCGCAGCAGTGATTCGCGGCGGTTGCGATCACCCCGGCTGCTTGTCCACCCCGCGATAGGCTACTCAGAACCCTTCGATTCCTCGCCGGCATTCCCGAAGGTTCCGTGACAAGCGCTCCCTCTGAACGCAACAGACCTATTACCCATCGGATAGAATATCCTTTATACTTAAGAGCGATGCAGACCTTTCTACCTTATCCTGAGTTCGATAGATCGGCTGCCGTCCTGGATAGACAGCGACTGGGCAAGCAGAGGGTGGAGGCATATCAGATCATGCGCGCCATCGCCCTGGGAAACGGCTGGTCGAATCACCCGATCGTCAGAATGTGGACGGGCTATGAAGAGGCACTCAAGCTGTATTCAAACGTGATGGTGGAGGAATGGATAAGGCGTGGCTACCGAAACAACATGGAGATATATGACATCACAGAGCCGATGATCGAGTATCCATGGTGGCTTGGCACTGAGGAATTTCACGCCTCACACCGGGCGGCACTGCTTGCCAAGGATTATCCTCACTACTCCCAATACGGGTGGAGCGAAATCCCGCGTATCGAGTACGTGTGGTATCGAGCATGACGACGGAGACTTCCTGATGAAAGAGGAGGACCGACAGATGATTGAAAGACTCGACTTCTACTGCTGGGTAAGGTGAACTACCTGTCGCAAAGCGAAAGAGTTTCTTTCGCAACAGGGCATCCAGATCAACGAGCGCGATTTCTTCAAGAGCCCATTCACGCGGGATGAGATCACGGATCTACTGAAGGGCAAGTCCCCTTCCGAGATGTTCAACTTCAGAAGCCCGAGCTTCAAGCAGATGGGGCTGTCGAGGGAGGCTCTGAGCGATGATGATCTCGTTGGTCTGATGCTGAAAGAGCCCAGGCTTGTTCGCAGGCCCGTCGTGCGTATAGGGGACGCCGTGTACTTCGGCGCTGACAGATCAGTACTCGAACGTCTGCTACCTTGATACGAGGCAGTCACACAATTCAGCATCTCGTGAACACTTGCCAGCAATACCTCACAGGGTGGTCCATGCGTACCAGGACCGGGCACAGGTGAAGCGTTCTCTCCCTTCTACCAAGGATCAATGAAATCGTGACTTGTACTCCCTGTGCGTTCGACGGCAGCAGCTTTGAGGCCCTTCGCGATCCATCCGCGTGTAGCAGCAGGGTCAATAACGGCGTCGATCTCAAGGTGAGAGGCCATGTTCATGGCCTTCCCTCTTTCATATGCCAGGGACACCAGGCTTTCGTAGAGCGCTTCACGCTCCTGCGGGTCTTCGACTGCCTCAAGCTCCTTTCTGAATCCGGCCTTGACCGCACCCTCCAGTCCCATCCCACCGAACTCCCCCGTTGGCCACGCAACCGCAAAGACGGGCTCGTGGAAACCCCCCTTGGCCATGGCCATTGCCCCCAGTCCATACCCTCTGCGGAGAAAGACAGTAAAGAAGGGTACCGATAGATGTGATCCTACCACGAACAAACGGCAGCCGTGGCGAACCTGAGCGCGTCGCTCAGTCTCCGGCCCCACCATGAATCCCGGAGTATCGACCAGCGATACGATGGGCAGACCATGTGCGTTGCAGAGCTGCATGAAGCGCGCGGCCTTGTCCGCGCCATCCGCTTCAATGGCGCCGCCGAGGTGTTTGCAGTTATTGGCTATCACCCCAAGAGGATTGCCCTCGATGCGCATCAGCCCCGTGATCATCTCCAGCCCAAATCCGGATCTCAGCTCGAGAAATGAGCCTGTATCAGCCGTCGTCTCTATGATGGTCCGCACATCGTAGGCGTATCGCCGCTGCTCTGGAACCATGCCGCGAAGAAGGCGCTGATCGGCCGCCTCCCACTGGGCAATCGATCCCTGGAAGTAGGACAGATACTCCTTGGCGACTGCAACAGCCTCCGCATCATCTGCCACTGCAATGTCGACAACGCCATTTTTCGTCTGTACAGCCATAGGCCCGATATCCTCGGGCTTGAAAGCACCAAGCCCCCCACCCTCGACCATTACCGGGCCAGCCATCCCAATGCTGGAATTCTCTGCCGCAATAATCACATCACAGCACCCAAGCAGCACGGCATTGCCGGCAAAGCATCGACCCGATACGATGCCCACAAGTGGTACTCTGCCGCTCAACTGTGCAAACATGGCAAAGGTCGTTAGATCCAGACCGGCCACCACAACGCCATCCGCGTCCACGTCTCCTGGCCTACCACCACCGCCTTCAGCAAACAAGACCACGGGCAGTCTCTGCTCGCGGGCCAGTCTCAGCATACGATCCTTCTTCTTGTGCCCGAAGAACCCCTGAGTACCGGCCAGGACCGTGTAATCGTAGGCTATGACCATGCAGCGGGCCCTGTCCTCTGCAAACAACGACCCGTTGACCGATCCGATCCCTGCGATCACTGCATCGGCCGGTGTCTTTCTCATGAGGTGTTCCATGGATCTGCGTTGTCGCTGAGCGGCCACTGCCAGGGCACCGTACTCGACGAAATCGCAATCACAGAGGTCTTCTATGTTCGCACGAACCATGCGCTGATTCCTCGCCTGTCGTCGCGCAACTGCCTCAGGCCGCCTATCATCGGCGAGCCAGGAGTGCCTCTCTATCACCTCTTTGAGATCAGCGCGCATCGACTCCTGATCAGATCGCTGCTCTGTCGACTGAGGGTTCCGTCCGTCCTTCACTTCGTAGTCTCTCTCAGATTCTTCCATGGATATCCCCTTTCTCCTGACACGAACTGCTGGCATGTGCCGCGAATACCATCAAGCAGGAATCGGTCCGGCGGCTATCACTCATGTCCCGACGCAAGATCGCCGCATCAAGCTCTGTAGGTGTTCACCCCCTCCGCAACTGAGATTCCGCTTTGTTGCTGCAGGCACCCGGCACATTATGTCGTGGAGAGCCCTGCACTATCCAGTAATGCCGGCTTCTACCGACTGTGAACGCCCTCGCACCACAAGCCTAGCACAGCACCCGGATCGCCGACCGGTCGCCATTCATGATGATGCTCTCGGGGTTCCTGATACACCTCCTGGTACGACACCTCCCACAGCATGCCCAGACCCCGGCCTCTCTCCAGACGAGATAGTAGGACACCTGCCTCTACGGTGTCAATGCCGGCTGCGGATGGGATAGCGCACGCTGAGGCATGGCCGTCGCCCCCCCCATCAGCAGATCCCGGTTGACAGGCCACCCTTCATCCGCCTCGAAGACCATGATGGGCATTAGAGGCCTTCAGAGATGATCGGAGAGGTGAGTCTCAGTCCTGTGATTTGCTTCTGGCATACCTTCGAGTCATAATGACAGGACTTCAATATGGTTCGGATTTCCACCCTTAATCGTGCGACGTATGTTGCCGGTTGGATGAACCAGCGGTACAGTCGTTCGCCGATCATGATCCTGATCACATCGAGGAGGCCTCAATGAATGTAACCAGGCTGGACAAAGTCGAAAAGACAGTTCCTGAGATGGAAGGGGCTAAGGGCATATATAAGCAGATTCCCTTATCCAGAGAAGACGGAGTTCCCGCATTCTCATTCCGGGTATTCACCATTGAGCCGGGAGGGCATACCCCGTTTCACCAGCATGCATTCGAGCATATGAACTACATAATAAGTGGTGAAGGAATCCTGGTCGGTGATGATATTGACCGTGAGTTGAGAGAAGGCGATTTTGCACTGGTCTTGCCCGGAGAAAGACACCAGTACAGGAACTCATCTGAAGACAAGAGCCTGGTCATGATCTGTGCTGTCCCGAAAGAATACGAGTGACGGTTCCCGTGGCACCAGCCGCCTAGAAGGTTGCCCGGTCACCCAGATTGTACCTGCGTGATTCCGTGCATACGCAATGATCCCCGGGCTGTTGATCTCTGGCTGGCTCGTGGTAGAATGGAACCGCGAGATCCGCGGGTATGAGGAGAATCGGTGTTCTCATCATCGTCCTGGCCCTAGCTGCCGGCATGGTAGGCTGTCGGCCTGTTCAGTACCAGCTTACCATAACCAGCACGGAGGGCGGTTCTGTAGTGAGCCCTGGCGAGGGGACTTTCACCTATAACAAGGGAAGAGTGGTGAGAGTGAGAGCCAGGAACTGCCTCGGCTACTGGTTTTCCGAATGGACCGGCGATGTGGACACGATCGCAAATCTCAGGAGCTTCGTGACAACCATCACCATGGACGGAGACTACACAATAGAAGCTAGTTTCAAGCGTTCCTGTGATCGTGAAACGTCCGGGTAGCACTCATAGTTTCTACAGAGATAGCAGGCCGGCGTGGTCAGTTAAGGCCGCTTGACCTCACCTTGCTTTGCAGGATAACCGCTGTAGACAAGGGCACGACCGGGAGCAAGAAAAGCAAACGCCCCGAGTCACCTTGTCTGCCCTGCCACTCCTCGTCCGGGCGGCTATCTGCCTACCTTGCGCTTCCCTTACCCGCGCCTTTCAGCCTTCACCAAAACCCAACTCCTGACAGGGCCCTCCTCAGCTACTCGGGGCGATGATCAATTTAACCCGCACTGGAAGGGGCTGTCAATGCTGCTTAGGTACGGGTACTTATGTACCGCCGTCGGGTGTGCCGGCAGTTCTAGTCGGCGAAGCTGACCAGCAGTTCGCTCAAGTCTGAGATCAGGAAGTCGGGGCTCTGTCGCTCAAGTCGCCAACGGGGATGATAGCTCTTCTCTCTGACTATACCCGCGGTGAGCGCCTCTGCCCTTCTCCCGGCGATCATGTCCTCCTCCATGTCACCCACATAGACGGACTGCCGCGGTGACACCCCGAGCTTCTCCGCAGTCGCGAGAATGGGCCCGGGCGAAGGCTTCTGTTCGTCACAGTCCTCCTGGCCGGTGATCACATCGAAGTAGGCGTCTATGCCGAGCTTCCCGAGATGATCTCTCAGGAACAGACGAGGGATATTGGAGGCCACGCCGAGTATCTTCCCCATTCCCTTCAACGTGCGAAGCACGTCTTCCACCTCGGGGAAAACCGTGACGTCAGGAGCATACCGCGGGTAGGACTCACGAAACCTGTCATCGACCTCCCGCAGCAGATCAGGTGGGATTCCATTAGCCATGTGAAACTCGGTGATAGGCAGCCTGAACACCGGCTTGAAGTCCTCGAGCGTCTGTGGCCCGTCGAATCCGAGCGCAGCGTAGGCATCAAGATTGGCCCTCCAGACGGTGACGATGTCATCGAGAAGCGTACCGCTGGCGTCAAACACTATAGCCTTTATCTGCATGATCCCATCGGCCTCTATCGGGTCTAACCCGGCGAACGCACCGGATCATCTATGGATAACCGGACCAAGAGTCGGCTCTGAGGCCGGATTCGACGCCATTATAGCACGAGTAGCGGTCCGGCTCAGTCCCGCCTGTTGAACACCCAGATGGCGCCGGTCAAGAACACGGCACCTACCATAGCCACCACGATGGCCGAATCCACGATGCCCATGGTGTGACCGAGGATGGTAACCCCGGCCACCTCGGCTCCCAGGAAGGCCTGGCGGATTGCGTCAATTCCGTAGGTCACGGGGTTGAGCTTGGACAGCACCTCCAGCCACGTGGCCACCTGGGCAACGGGGAAGAAGATACCGGAGAGAAAGAGCATGGGGAAGATCACCAGCTGCATCAGCAACTGAAAGCCCTGCTGGGAGCGCATGCGGGCGCCGATCAACAGTCCCAGCGAGGAAAGGGCGAAAGAGAGAATGAGGAGAAGAGGGATGAGGGTCAATACTGTGCGAGGCCCGATGGCGACGTTGAGAAAAGGCGCCACCGCCAGCATTATGCCTCCCTGGATGAGGGCGATGATACCGGCGCCTGCCGCCTTGCCGGCCAGCACGCCGCTGCGGTTGAGGGGTGAGACCAGCACCTCCTTGAGGAAACCAAACTCCCTGTCCCACACGATGGAGACGCCGGACATGACCGATGTCATGAGTATGGGCATGCACAGGATACCAGGGTACATGAACTGGATGTAGTCCACGTCGGGTATTATCTGTCCTATGAGTCTGCCGAAGCCGGCGCCGAAGATCACGAGAAAGACCAGCGGCATGGAGAAAGAAGAGAACATCCGCGGTCTGTCCTGGATGAAACGCAGGAACTCGCGGTGGGCTATCACCCGGACTGAACGAAAGAAGTTGGCCATTATCTCCCGCGTCTTCTCCCCCTGATCATCTGCTTCATCTCATGCATCGGGCCGGCCTCTTGCTCCCTGATGCTGCGTCCGGTAACCTGCAGAAAGACATCCTCCAGGGTAGGACGGGCCAGGCCCACCGAGTTTATCGGCACGGGGAAACCGGACACGAAGCCGGGCAGGAACTCCTCGCCGCGGGGCACGGTGAAACTGATGACGCCGTTCCTCATGCTTGGAGTGAGCTTGTAGTGCCCCACCAGCACACGCATCGCCTCGTCGTTGTCCTCGGTCCTGACCGAGATGACATCGCCGCCAACACCGTCTTTCAGTGCTTCCAGGGTGTCCATGACCACGATCCGGCCGTAGTCTATGATGGCGACACGGTCGCAGTTCTCGGCCTCATCCATGTAGTGGGTGGTCATGAAGATGGTCAGGTTATCCCGCTTGCGCAGGTCATGGATATAATCCCAGATACGGCGACGGGTCTGCGGATCCAGCCCCAGGGTGGGCTCGTCGAGGAAGAGCACCCTGGGACGGTGCAAGAGGCCGCGGGCTATCTCGAGGCGGCGTTTCATTCCGCCGGAGTAGGTTCTGATCTTGGCTTTGCGCCTGTCCCACAGCTCCACCATCTCCAGCAACTCCTTCAGACGCGACTCCAGAACATCCCTGGGGACGGCATAAGCGTAGCCGTGGAAACGCAGATTCTGTTCAGCCGTCAGGTAGTCGTCGAGCGTCGACTCCTGGAAGATGAGGCCTATCGACTCGCGCACCTTCCTGCATTCTTTGACAACGTCATATCCGTTGACCCGGGCCTCTCCGGCGGTAGGATAGAGAAGGGTGCAGAGTATGTTTATGGCCGTGGTCTTGCCCGCCCCGTTAGGGCCCAGAAAGCCGAATATCTCGCCCTCGCGGACTGTGAAGGATACGCCCCTCACCGCCTCGAGCTTGCCGAACCTCTTCACAAGGTCACTGACTTCGATCACATTCATCGGTTCCTCCACCGTCACTGAGAACTTCTACCAGTGCCTCCAGTCCCGTCCGCAGGGACACCAGGGCTGCATCCGGCATCTTCTCCAGCACCTCCCTCATTCTGGCAGCTCCCAGCGCCCGCAGCCGCTCCACCTCACCTCTTCCCTCCTCAGTTAGAGAAAGGACGCAGCTACGGCGGTCGGCCGGGTTTTCCCGGCGGCTAACCAGTCCCTTCTTCACCAGCCGGTCGATGGGCCCTGTGACATTGGCCCTGGCTACACCGAACGATGTCGCCACCTGACCCGGCGAACTCCTTCCTCTGGCGTAGAGCAGGAACATTATGCGTAACTGCTCCCGCGTCACCCTGAGATCGAGCCAGGGGTGAGGCTCCCGGGCCCGGGCGGAGAGCATGAGGTCCTTCATCAACCCCACTACGCACTCGATATACTCGCTCTTGCTCATAACCGAACGGCCCTGAGAATTGTCAACATCACGCATATAATATAGCTGATGTTGAGTAATGTAAAGCTTAGCAGCCAGGCATGGCTAGCAGTGCAACCTTTCTCGGTCTTCTGCGTTATACTTGTGAGGAGGAGGTGACCTATCATGAACAAGGAATCTCTGAGAATGAATCTGTCGCGAGGCCGCTTCCTTGTAATAGTCATCGCTGCTTTTTCTCTGGTGGGATACGCTCTAGCATCGGGCCCGCTCAGCGGAGCGGCGCCCGATCCCGAATGGGCTAAGCCTCTGGTGGAGCTAGCAAAGGCAGACCTTGCCGGGCGCAAGGGCATAGAGAAGGAGCAGATTGCAGTGGTGTCGGTGAAGGCAGTGGAATGGCCGGACGCCAGCCTCGGTTGCCCGGAACCGGGAATGTTCTATGCCCAGGTCATCACCCCCGGTTGCCGGATCCTGCTCTCACACGACGGACAGACTTACCGGTACCACACCGACCGGGTCAGCCGCGTAGTCCTCTGCGGAGAATAGCCGACCTCAGGTCGATCGCGGTGCTCCCGGTTACCGATCCTGCCTTTGCTCACATGCTCTGACATTGCCCGCAGTAATAGACACTGCCGCCCATGTAGGCTTCCTTCTTGATCAGTGTCCCGCACGACGGGCATGGTTTGCCCGCCGTCTTCCTGCTCAGTATCGTGCTGTAACCGCCCGGTTCGCCAAACAGATCCAGTTCGGTGTCCCTACCTCCCTGCACCGCCATCCTGGAAATGGTCGTCTTCACGGAGTCAAACAGCATCTCTCTGTCTTCAACGCCGAGGGTGTTCACCTTCTTCCTGGGGTGCATCCCGGCGTTGAACAGAATGTCCTGCAGGATGCCGTTGCCCAGCCCCGGGATTCTCTGCTCGGTAGCCAGCAGACCCTTCAGGCTCAGCTTCTGCGCCGCATCGTCGCCGACTATCCGATCGAAATAGGCCTTATCGAACTCCGGGGAGAGAGGAGGCGGCTTCTCCCCGGCCACCCTGTAATAGCGGTTGTCCAGTTCACCGTCGGGGAATACCCCGAGTCCGCCGTACATCCGGACTGAGGCACTAAGAGCCGTACTATCATCGAACTCAAGCAGGAGCTGGTGCCTGGCAGGACGCGGCTTCCCGGCGTCGTGAAATCTGATAGCGACTCCCTCCCCCAGTAGAAGCCTCGTGTCGCCGACCTCGATCTCCACCATGCTGCCCAGAGGAACGGCCTTCCCTACACTCCTGCCCACAAGCAGGCCGGGATACGTCGGAGGCTCTCCGTAGTACCATGCCAGCTTGTGAGGAGTATGAGCCACGGTCACGCCGGCGATCCTCTTTCCGGTGACGGTATCGTGAAGCTGAAGGGCAATGTTCACGGCCTCGGGCAGTTCAATCATGGCAGCACCCCCACGGCCTGGCTGCCGCCACGGGCAGCGGCCTACATCATATAGTTATGGATTATAGCACCGCGGCAGAGCGGGCAACAGCGCCGCGGTGTCTTGCGCCCATGCCGCAGGCTTCATACATCGGCGCAGGCTGGTATATAATGCCGGATAGCCTGCCCACCAGCACGCTGACAGATGGAGATTCAGAGGAAACCTTTCGATGCCGTCGCTCCCGGGCCGGTTGCCATCTTCGGTTCGGGAGAGACCTCTGCCAGCGGACGCAGAGTCTACGAGTGGCTATTCCGCCGGTCATCTCCCCCGGTCCGGGTGTCCGTGCTTGAGACGCCGGCCGGCTTTCAGCCCAACTCGGCCCAGGTTGCGGGCAAAGTGGGCGATTTCCTGCGCCGCCACCTGCAGAACCACCGGCCGGTCATCGATATAGTTCCCGCGCGGAGGCGAGGCGATCACCTCGGTACCGACGATGAGGGCATCCTCTCTCCCGTCCTATCGGCGGACATGATCTTCCTGGGACCCGGCAGTCCCACCTACGCAGTCCGGCACCTGCAGGGAAGCATCGCCTGGCACACAATCCAGGCCTGTCACCGCCAGGGAGCATCCCTTGTGCTGGCGAGCAGCGCAGCGATCGCCGCCGGCGCCAGGGCGCTGCCTGTGTATGAGATCTATAAGGCGGGCGAAGACCTGCACTGGCGGGATGGACTCGACCTGTTCGGCCCGTACGGCCTATCGCTGGTTTTTGTCTCGCACTGGAACAACACCGAGGGCGGTTCCGAGCTTGATACCAGCCGCTGTTACATGGGTGCTGCGCGCTTCCACCGCCTGCTGGAGATGCTGCCACCCGACCTCACTGTCGTGGGCGTAGACGAGCATACCGCCCTCCTGCTAGACCCGGCGGAGGAGAATTGCCGGGTGATGGGGAGAGGCGGCGTGACTCTCTTGAGAAGTGGACAGGAGGACATGTTTGGCTCCGGTCAGACCTTCCCCATAACCGAGTTGGGCCGGTTGCGCAGCATCGACCCCCGGAGCGGTGTTCCCGTTGGCATATGGGCGCGCGTCGCGGAAGCCAGGCACAGGTCACCTGATGCCGCCGTTTCTGAGCCTCCTCCGGAAGTCCTATCACTCGTGGAGGCAAGAGAAAAGGCGCGGTCGAGTGCCGACTGGAAGGCTTCGGACGCTCTGCGCGAGCAGATCCGCGTGTCGGGCTGGAGAATCGAGGATACGCCCGGCGGCCCTCAGTTGACCCCTACCTGCGATGCTGCTGAGTGACCGGGTAGAAAAATTCACGCGCTTGCGTTAGAGTAGTCGTTGGGAACCACCATGGATTGCCTATCGGGGTGAGAAAGGAGGCCGGTTTGAAGGAGCTAACGATCAGTTCTGATGCGCCCGGGCACAGGCTCTTCGCACTGGGCAATGAGGCAATAGCCAGAGGGGCGATAGAGGCAGGGGTCCAGGTGGCTGCCGCCTATCCCGGTACCCCATCGAGCGAGATAGTGGGAACACTGGCAGACGTCGCCAAAGAGCTTGACATATACGTTGAGTGGTCGACCAACGAGAAGGTAGCCTTTGAGGTCGCGCTGGGCGCTTCCATATGCGGTGTAAGGGCGATGACGGCGATGAAGCACGTGGGCATGAACGTCGCTCATGATCCGCTGATGACGGCCTCTCATATAGGAGCAATAGGAGGATTCGTGCTGGTGGTGGCCGACGACCCCCGGGCCTGGAGTTCGCAGAACGAGCAGGACAGCCGCTATATCGCGCTGCAAGGGTACATTCCGGTTCTTGAACCGTCCTCCGTCCAGGAAGCGAAGGACATGATGGCCGACGCCTTCAGGCTGTCCGAGGAGTTCGGGCAGCTCTTCATGCTCAGGTCGGTGACCAGGATAAGCCACGGACGCGGCGACATCGTGCTCGGCCATATGTCACGGGAAAGAAGAAAGGGAGCCTTTGAGAAAAACCCGGACCGGCTGGCCTATGTGCCCCGCGTGGCCAGACTGAACAAACCGCTCATGCTGGAGAGATTCCGGAGGATAGAGGAGACCGCGGACACGCTGCCCTACAACCGCCTTGAGGTGAAGGACAGGGCCAAACTGGGAGTCATCGCCTGCGGCCTTTCGTACAGCTACACCCTGGAGGCCGTGCAGTGGCTGGGACTTGAAGACGAGGTCTCTATTCTCAAGATCGGAACGCCGCACCCCCTTCCCAAGAAGCTCATAATGGAACTGCTACGGTCGGTGCCGGAGGTACTGGTGGTCGAGGAACTGGACCCCTTCGTTGAACTTCATGTCAAAGCTATGGTTGGCGAGCGCAGTATACCGACCAGAGTACACGGAAAGGACATCGTGCCCGGGATAGGAGAGCTATCTACCAGGAAGGTCACCGAGGCCATTGCCGAGATCACCGAAAGCAGACTACCGGTCGATTTCGCCGGACTCGACCGGCTGGAGCGGGAGGCAGCCTCACTTCTGCCGTCGCGACCGCCGGCCCTGTGCCCCGGTTGCTCCCACCGCGCCTCCTTTCGGGCGATCAGCATGGCCGCACAGAGAGTAGCCAGAGACTATGGCAAAGGCGTAGAGCCGATCTACCCCGGCGATATCGGCTGCTACACGCTGGCCCTGACCCCTCCGCAGAATGCCGTCGATACCTGCGTCTGTATGGGCGGGAGCTTCGGACTTGCCAACGGCATGGCACACGTGGTCGAGGCCCCTATAATAGCCCACCTGGGCGATTCCACCTTCTTCCATTCCGGAATACCGCCCCTGATAAACGCCGTCTACAACAGGGCGAACATCACCATGGTCGTGCTCGACAACTCGGCCACGGCCATGACCGGCTTCCAGCCTCACCCGGGCACCGGCCACACAGCTACCGGAGACGAAGCCGTATCGCTTAAGGCAGAGGACATAGCCAGAGCCTGCGGAGTCGGGTTCGTAGAGGTAGTCGATCCCCGACATCTGAAAGCCGCAGCGGATACCATAGAGAACGCGATCAGGTTCCCGGGGCCGGCGGTCGTTGTATCGAGGGCGCCGTGTGCCACGATCGAGTTGAGGGAGAAGAGACAGGCGGGAGAGAAGGTGATTCCCTACTACATCGACCAGGACAAATGTGATCCCAGGTGCAACGCATGCATCAAGCTCCTGGGGTGTCCGGCGATAATAAAGCAGGACGAGAAGAAGATCATCGATTCGCCGCTATGCACCGGTTGCGGGCTGTGTGCACAGGTCTGCCCTCACAAAGCGATAGTACAGGAGCAAGAAAGATGATGAACGAGTTCAACGTTCTCCTTGCCGGTGTGGGCGGACAGGGGGTGATCCTGATGTCGGAGTTGCTGGGAAAGGCAGCGATCGCCGATGGCCTCAGGGTCAGGGGCTCCGAGATACTGGGGATGGCAGTGAGGGGCGGTTCGGTGACCAGCATCATCAGGATCGGAGAGGACGTTCACGGCCCGCTCGTCCCGCAGGGCAAGTGCCACATCCTGATTGGACTCGAGCCCTCAGAGGCACTCAGACATGCAAGCTACCTGGCGCAGTCGGGCCTTGTGATACTGAATACTACACCTATAATCCCCTTCACCGTGTCCCTCGGCCAGAGCGATTATCCGGAGCTCGCCCGGATACTGGAGAGGCTGAATCGGGTTGTCAGCAGGGTTATCAGACTGGATGCTGCGAAGGCTGCCTTAGAGGCCGGCAGCCCCTTAGCCACCAACATCGTGATGCTGGGCGCGCTCTTCGGCGTGGAACTGCTGCCGGTGAAGACGTCGACGATAAAGGAGACCATCGAGGCGCGTTTCTCGCCGAGGCTGGCGCCTATCAACCTCAGAGCCTTCGACCTCGGCTACGAGGCGGCCGGCAAGCACTAGGAAGGCCCCGTCTACGCTATCAGGGGGAGGCATCTGCGCGCCTGCCTCAAGTCAGAACTGCCACCGGGATTTCTGTAGCCCGGTGCCCCGTGGTAGAATATATTCGAGAATGGGCACAGAAGAAGACCTCAACAGGCAACTCGAGGACATACTGGCCACGATAGGCGAGGCCAAGAGGGAGTTGAAGGCCCTGCGGAGACATCCGGCCGAGGGGGCAAGGGGAAAGGCAGCGGCCAGCTTCATCAGTGGCAAGGAGCGGATGATCCAGGCCGAGGAGGCCGAGAAGCATCTGGACGGGTTGAAGCGGCAGGAAGGTGAGATTCGCGCCAGGTTGCGCTCGCAGGGAGACCAACGGAGTGCGGAGGAGCCAGAGCCTGAAACGTGATCATCCAGCGGGACCAGTTGCCCGACCGTATCTGCCTTCATTTCACGGTTCTATTGACGTGGCTACCTATCTTCCGATGAACTATTCCAGGAGAGGTGCATTATGCAGTATTCTTCGATAGAGCAGAGCCGTCAATTCCTGAAGGACAGTGTAAGAAAGACGATCGATTTCTCAAGGACCGACCAGAGCATGGGAGTCACTCCGCCTCCCATCCAGAAGCCCTATTCGCCCGGCGCCGAGACGCTCGCCCTGGTTCCGCCGGAGGAGTTCCGGACGCTGCCCAGTACAGGCCTGCTGTCCGCCATAGCGAAGCGCCGCAGCCACCGTGAGTTCTCCGACAGCCCTCTGACACTCAAGGAGTTGTCGTTCCTCCTGTGGGCGACCCAGGGCCTGCGAGAGCCGGCCAGCAACGGCCATGCCCGCAGGACCGTTCCCTCTGCCGGAGCCCGCCATGCGCTCGAGACCTATCTCTGCGTCCTCAATGTGCAAGACCTTGATGTCGGGTTCTACAGATATCTGCCTATCGAACACCGACTGTTGGTCGAGTACAGGGACGAGAGAGCAGGAGAGAAGATAAGCCGTGCGTCCTTCGGACAGGCTTGGATGGCAGACTCCGCGGTGGTCTTCATCTGGTCGGCGGTCCCGTACCGCATGGAGTGGCGCTACGGTCTGGCCGCTCATAAGGTCATCCTCCTCGATGCCGGACACGTCTGTCAGAATTTGTACCTGGCCTGTGAAGCGGTCAACGCAGGTGCCTGCGCCGTCGCTGCCTATGACCAGGAACTGATCGATCAACTGCTGAGAGTTGATAGTGAGTATGAGTTCGCGATCTACCTGGCGGCAGCAGGTAAGCTGAGTTAGCCTGGCAGCCCGACGCAGAGGTCGCTGCTCATCAGTCGAGCGTGGGACGCTCTCCGGACACCAGTTCGGCGGCCGGGTCAGCCACCGGAGGCTGACTCCAGATGCCGCTTCGTTTCTGCAACCGGTACTCGCGGTAGAGCCATAGCCCTGCGACAAGCGCACCACCGGCATCCGATATCGGAAGGGACACCCAGACCCCCGTCAGCCCCATGAAGCGCGGCAAGATGAGCAACATGGGAAGCAGAAAACCCAACTGGCGTACCAGCGAGAGAGCGATGGCCGTCCACCCCCTGGACAGGCCCTGAAAGGTGATGATGAACATGAAAGCCGGACCGATAAGAAAGAGCGCCGAGATGAAGATGCGCATCCCCGGAACAGCAATGGCCAGCAGCTCGGGGCTGTCGTTGAATATCGCTATCACGTTCGGCGCGAAGATGGCCAGCAAGATGCTTGCCGCACCGAGTACCCCGGCTACCATCAGCGAGCCCTGCCGGACGGCCGCCCAAAGACGCTCCCAGAGGCGTGCTCCGAAACAGAAACCCACTATAGGCAGAAGGGCATGAGCAACCCCGACCACCGGTATGAAGGCAAGGTCGGCAATGCGCCCGGCTATTCCCAGTGCCGCCAGCGCAAGCGAACCGAAACCGGCGACAATACGGTTGAACACGACGAAGACGAACGCCTCACTAAGGTCCATCAGGATCGTGGGCAGACCAACACGGTAGATCTGGGTTATGATCGACAGGTCGGGCTTGAGGTGGTGCAGCTTCAGCTTGTAGACGGAGCCTCTGCGCAGCAGAAAGTAGCAACTCAGTCCACTGGCCACTGCCCCCGATATCGTCGTCGCCAGTCCCGCCCCGGCGATACCCATCTGCGGGAAGGGCCCCCAACCGAAGATCAGAAACGGGTCGAGGGCAGCGTTGACCACGGAGCCGACGACGGTGAAAATCATAGGCTTCATGGCATCGCCGGCGGCCTGGAAGACGTTGCGCGTCATCACACGAAAGAGGAGGAAGGGCACGCCCAAACCGGTGAAGACCAGGTAATCCACGGTCAGATCCATGATTCCGGACGGCGCTCCGAGCAGGCCCGCCAGTTGCCTGGCCAGGAGGACGCTGATAGCCATGAAGACGAGCCCGAACACCAGTGAGAGCGGGAAGACCTGGCCTGCAACCTGGTTGGTGGCCTCGACATTCCCTTCCCCGAAGCGGCGCGACGCGAGGGCGTTGGCACCGACGCCGGAGCCATAGCCTATGGCGAACACCACTATCTGAAAGGGAAAGGTGATGGTTACCGCGGCGATCGCCTCATAGCTGAGCCGTCCCAGCCAGAAGGTATCGGCCAGGAGGTAGAGCGACATGGCGATCATCGAGACCATGCTGGGCGCACCAAGCCGCAGGAGCAGCTTGCTAAGCCGCTCCGTGCCCAGACGCGCAGTTGTCTCGTTAAGTCCGCCCTTCTTCTCTGTATCCATCTGCATCATAGTCAACCGTCGTCACACAGGCCGTGACCGTGTGTCACGGTGAAGTGGTAGATGGATGACCGGTGAGGACAGGGGACGCTCTGAAGCGTCCTGCTGTTTCCCTGGTATTTTACCTTCGGCCGTGCATTGAGTGCAAGTTGGGCATTGAGCAGGGAGAAAGCATAGAGCTCTAGCGGCGGGTGCGGAGCATTCCCTGGCCACGGAACCACTCCACGTGATCGCGTATCGATTCCTGCCACGGCCTGGTGGTGAAGCCCAGTTCCTCGCGTGCCCTGGCGGAACTTATCATCGAGTTGCTCTTGAGGACATCGATCGAGTAGGCGGTGAACACCGGCCGCCTACGGAGTAACCTGTAGTAGCCGCTGGCCAGCACCCCGGCCGCCCTGGCTATCGCAGCCGGTATCTCATAGGTAGGGGCCCGCTTGCCTATGTTGCGCTGCAGTTCCTGCATCAACTCCGGCACCTGCACCTGCGCGCCCGAGAGGATATAGTGTCTCCCAGGCTGCCCCTTCTTAGCAGCCAGAATGAGTCCCCGGGCAGCATCGCGCACGTCAACGAAATCATAGGCTCCTCTCACGTATGACTTCAGGTGACCGCTGGCAAAATCCAGGATGAGCTGGCCGACGTTGGAAACCTTGTAGTCCCAGGGACCGATGATGCCCGAAGGGCAGCAGATAACGGCATCGAGACCGCCTTTTCTCACCTCGTCCAGTATGAGCAGAGTGGCAAGAGCTTTGCTGCGGGCGTAGTCACCGAGAACGCGGTCGGGATCAAACGGCAGAGACTCGTCGATGAACGTACCTTCCGGCGGCTCGACTATGGCGTGGACCGAACTCGTATAGACGAGGCGGCGGACGCCGGCAGCGCGACAGGCTTCGATCACCTTGCGCGTGCCGTTGACATTCACTTCTTCGAGCAGCACCCTCATAGACGGCATGATGCTGACAATGCCAGCAAGGTGGAAGACCAGGTCGGCGCCGGCAAATGCCGCCTTGAGGCTCGGCGGATGAGTCACGTCGCCATAGACGATCTCCGCCTCCAGACCCTCTAGCGGACGGAGGTCGTCGGCGGGCATAATCAGGGCCCGCACAGCCTGTCCCTGTGCCAGCAGTTCACGCACGAGGACGTTACCGATGTGACCCGTAGCCCCGGTGACGACTATCATCTTCGGAGGTTCTCCGGTTATCATTCTAGATGTTTGGCGGGCGGTTTTCAATGTTGTAGGCGGCGGGTTCTGAGAGGGTCGCCGACAGCACAGACGCCGATGGGCATTGCGGCGGTGTTACTGCAGATGACTGCCTGAGACCGATGGAAGGTTCGGGCGATAGCATGGCGATCATGCCGCGCAAGAGGAAAGGGCTGAACATTCCCGATACGAGAAGCGTTCAGCCCTCTTGATTTCCGGGCGGCTACATAGCAGCAGCCCTACTTACCGATTCTGAAGACTTTCGTGCCGCAGGTCGGGCACAGGCCCTGGGTCGCCGGTCTTCCGTTCTTCATCGTGATTCTTCTGGGATCGCGGATTTCTTTCTTGGCGCGGCACTTCATGCAGTATGCTTGCATATTACCCTCCTTTCTCGCGAGAAGATAATAGGCTATTACCTCACAGAATGTCAATAGCCCGGATGCATTTGACCGCAATGCTGAGAAGACATATCATTCAGAAACATGTCTGACAACCCGCGATTCACGAACGACGGACGGCCGATAGTCATGCTGTCCGTGGAATAAAGGATGATGTCCAGGATTAGGAATCTGAGTATTGCCAGCACCCCGGCTCTGGCCGGCATCGTCGGGCCTCTCATCCTGGTCACCGGCGACATCGCCGCGACCCTTTCCATCCCCGATTACAGCATGGTGCGCGATACCATCAGCAGCCTGGCCCTGACACACCTGGGCTGGCTTCAGACACTCGGTTTTCTAGTCATGGGTTTGATGGTGCAGGTCTTCATAGCCGGACTGTATCTGAGCATCCGCAAAGCTCGGGGGTTCGGTCCCAGCATCGGTCTCCTCATGTGTCTCGGCTTCGGCCTGCTGATGATCGGTGCCTTTCGCATGGATCCCCCGGGAGTGCCGCCCACGACAGAAGGCACGATCCACACGATCACAGCCTATTCGCTCTCACTGGTATTCCCCATCGCCCTTCTGTCGCTGGCGCCCAGCCTGAGAAGCGACCCTAACTGGCGCGCTACCTTTGTCTATACGCTGATCGCAGCCGTCCTTGCGCTGGGCCTGACGGCGGGCCTGGTGCTGTTGTCGGCCCGCATGGCCTGGTTCGGCCTCTACGAGCGCATCATCGTGGCGAACCTGATAATCTGGGTCGAGGTGATGGCCGTTCACCTTCTGCGCCTGTCGCTGAGACGTAAGCCTCTACCCGAGGCCTCACGGGGAGGAAGAACGAACTCGGGAATGTGACGTCTGCCGGACAACGGTCCTACCCGGATGTCACAGCGGAGACGCACGGCCAGTGACACAGACACGATTCGAAATAGGTACTGGCCGAACAATTCGGTAGATGCTATCATATGCGGCGATGCAGACGGCAGATAAAGGAGCCGCTCAGTCTTAATGAGCCTTCACACCGCTGGCGAATCTCTTCTGCAGTGGTTACGGCAGGCAAGGAAGCAGTCCGTAAGGAGTCACGATGAAGAAAGCGACTCATAGCTCACCAAGCGACCCGCCACATTCACCGCCAGCCCCGTCGCGCACGCGGGCCGACGACAAACACAGGGCAATAATACAAGCGGCCATTGACGGCTTCTGGATCAACGACATGGACGGCAGGCTGCTGGAGGTCAACGACTCATACTGCACGATGATTGGCTATACTCGCGAGGAACTGCTCACGATGTCGATCTCAGATGTCGAGGCAACTGAAACGCCCGAGGAGACAGCCCGACACATAGAAAAGGTGATGGAGCGAGGCTGTGACCGGTTCGAAGCGCGGCATCGACGCAAGGACGGCACGACAATCGATGTTGAGATCAGCGCAAACTACATCCAGGCGGAGGGCGGGCAGTTGTTTGTGTTCATCCGGGACTTCACCGAGCGCAAGTTGATAGAAGAGGCTCTTGAGTACAGCGAGCGGAACTACAGGACGCTTGTCGAGAGCATTCCACAGAAGGTCTTTCTGAAGGACAGGGACTCGGTCTACATATCCTGCAACCGTAAGTACGCCGAAGACCTTAACATCGAGCCCAATGACATCCCGGGACACACCGACTACGAGTTCTACCCCGGGGACCTGGCTGACAAGTATAGAGCCGACGACAGACGGGTTATCGGCTCCGGGGAGACGGCGAGATTTGAAGAGAGATACATAAGACAGGGACAGGAGAGCGTGATCGAGACGTTCAAGACCCCGGTGAGGGACGACTATGGCAACACCGTGGGTGTCCTGGGCATCTTCCACGACATCACAGAGCGCAGCAGGCTGAGGCAGCCAGGGAGGAAGCCGAGCGTAACTACCGCCTTATCGCTGAGAACACCACCGATGTCGTAGCCATCTATGATCTCGATATGAATCTGTTGTGGGTATCGCCTTCGATCAAGAAGCAGACGGGTTACACCCCGGAGGAATTGAAGAGGATATTTCCACTGGAGACCATGACACCCGAATCGATAGAAAAGGTGATGGAGGCCTTCGACCGCGGGAAACAGCTGTATGAGCAAGGCAAGGAGTTCATCGATCACTTCGACCTGGAAGCCGAGGTCTATCGCAAGGACGGCTCGACCTTCTGGGCCGACGTCAGATATCGTCTAATCCGCGACAGCCAGGGCCAACCCTCTCACGTGCTGATGCAGGGTAGAGACATCACCGAGCACAGGAAGGCAGATGAAGTTCTCCGGGAGAGCGAAGAACGATTCAGAGACCTAGCAGAGCTCTTGCCGCAGACCGTGTTCGAAGCGGACGACGAAGGCCGTTTTACATTCATCAACAGGCAAGGACAGCGGAATCTCGGCTACAGCGACGAGGATGTGGCAAGGGGCATCAACGTGCTGCAGACTGTAAGCCCGGAAGACCACGCCCGTGCAGCGGAGCTCATCGGCCGCCTCAGGGCAGGAGAGAAACTGGGTCCCAGTGAACACATTTCGATAAGGAAGGACGGCAGTAGATTCCCGGTCGTTGTCTATGGCACTGCAATACTCGAGGATGGCAGATATGCAGGCATGAGAGGCATCGTCGTCGACATTACAGATAGAAAGCAGACCGAGGAGGCACTCCGCCTTAGTGAAGAGCGCTACCGACTGATCGCCGAGAACACCTCAGACTGCATCTGGATGATGGGCCCCGACCTGAGAATCACATACCAGTCGCCATCGACCGAACGCGTCTTCGGCTACACCGCCGGGGAGTGGGAGGCCGTTGGCTTCAGAGGGTGGGTGCATCCTGACTACATAGGCACAGTCGTGAGTACCCTGAAGAGCTTCCGGGCAGGAGACATAAGGGACAACGTCACGATCACCATACAGGCTCGGCACAAGGCGGGGCACTTCGTATGGGTGGAGATATCAGCATCGGCGATCCGGGACCCGGAGGGCAGGCTGGAAGGCATCGTAGGAGTGAGCCGCGACGTCACCGAGCGCAAAGAGGCCGAGGACAGATTGCTTGAGTACAGAACCGCCGTGGAGCAGTCCGCCGACGGCATCGCCATCGCCAACCTGGATGGGAACATCAGTTTCGTGAATGAGGCCTGGGCCACGATGCACGGCTACGCGGTAGAGGAACTGATCGGGAGACACCTGAGCATCTTCCACACCCGGGAGCAGATGGAGTCGCAGGTTATCCCGTTCAACCGCAGCCTCCAGGAAAAAGGTTCAAAGGAAGGCGAAGTCTGGCACGTCCGCAGAAACGGAGAGCAGTTTCCCTCGTGGATGACGACAACCATCCTGAAGAGGGCCGATGGGGAGCCATTCGGGATGTTCGCTCTCATGCGCGACATCACCGGGCAGAAAGAGATGGAGAGACAGCAGCGCGAGCGTGAAATAGCCGAAGCACGTGCGGAGGAGTTGAGCAGGTCGCGCCGCAGGCTCATAGAGGCCCAGGAGTCGCTGCGCAAGGACATCGCGAGCCAGCTTCACGGCACCGTCCAGAACCGCCTGATACTGCTGGGACACAGGCTCGCAGAGCTTGAGTCCAGGCCTGCATCGGAGCGGACGACCGAGGAACTGGCCAGCATCCGTCACACCCTTGAGGAACTGCAGAGAGACCAGATTAGACCGATCAGTCATCGTCTCTATCCCTCCATCCTCCGACTGGGAATAGCTGCCGGCCTGGAGTCGCTGGTGGACCTGTATAGCTCCGAGCTACCCATCGATCTCCGGGTTAGCAGGAACCTGAGAGAAGGGGAACAGGCCAACAGGAAGCTGGTTCCCGACAACGTGAAGCTGGCACTCTACCGCGTCGCTGAGGAAGTCCTAGCCAATATCGTGAAACATGCACCGATGGTGAACAGCGTAGCGGTGAAGCTGGCGCTCTCCGATGCCGGCATACTGCGTCTCACCGTGAGCGATGACGGGCCTGGTTTCGATACGGCCGCACCGAGAAAGGGCATCGGCCTGGCCATCATATCGGACTACGCCGCAGCAGCGGGAGCCAGTTGCGAGGTGAAGAGCGTTCCCGGCAGAGGCACGCGGGTTACGGCACGGGTGCAGCTTGAAGGGATTGGAGCAAGGCCGAGACGGAAAGGCCGGACTTCGGGATAAAGGCCACAGCGCCCTCTGCCGCAGCCAGCATAGAGTATATCCGGTCTTCGTGCGAGCTCACCACGATGGTCCTGACATCAGGGCAATTCGCACTGATGTAGCCGGCCAACTCAATTCCATCCCGGTCGGGCATGTCAACATCAAGAAGAACCACGTCGGGAGTCAGCGTGTCGAGGAGACCCAGGCACTCAGCGCCGTTGCCCGCCTCTGCCGTCACCTCGAAATGGGCACTGTCTTCCAGCAGAGAACGCAGCCAGTCCCTGAACAGCGGGTCGTCGTCGACCAGGAGTGTGCGGTACGTACGACCCGAACGGCCGGTCTGCCGACCTTGCATGCTCACAGAGTATCAGTATACTGGCATACTGCAACAGCGTGTCACCACGGTGTTACCTAAGGTATTAGCCAAGTGAAGACCTGCTGCTATCTCGCCCGCGAGGACTTGAGAAAGGCCAGGGTGGCCTTAACCCGCATGTTGATCTCGGGTTCTCCGGACAGTCCCAGGTGCTGGTAGATGACGTTGATATAGCTTTCAACCGACCTCTCCTCGAGGCCCAATCGCCTGGCGATAGCTGCGTTGCTAAGCCCCTCTGCAAGCAGGCGCAGCACCTCCTGTTGCCTGGGAGTAAGCCTGTCGACCGGAGAGCCCTCCCGCGGGCTCAGCCTGTCCATCAGCGATGGATCCATGACCACCATGCCCCGTGCACAGCCTTCGATGGCCAGGACGACTGTCGACAGGTCACGAACCGAATGCTTGAGCAGGTAGGCCCATCCGCTGCTCTCTCCCAGCGGCAGGCTGGTCACATAGCGGGGATCATCATGCGCGGAAAGGATCACGATTCCGATTCCGGGATTCTCCTTCTTGATCGCCAGAGCGGCTTCAATGCCGTCCATCTCACCCACAAGCTCAATATCCATCAGCATCACGTCCGGACTGGAATTCCGGGCGAGTTCAATCGCCTGCCCGGCATCATCGGCCGTGCCTATAACCTCCAGTCCCTCCTGTCGTGACAGAGCCCCAACCAGCATCTCCCGAAAGAGGGCTTCGTCCTCGACCACTGCCACCCTTATCTTCTGCTCAGGCATTCTCCCGACCTCATTTCGCGCATCCGGCTTAAGATTACACAAGGTCACCGGTCAAAGTAACGCGTGCCTACCAGATATTCTACACCGTGCTGACATGGCGGGCAAAAAGGGTGCCAGCACGATACCCAGTGAGTTGTTCGCATGATAGTATTAGCCGCGTTCTGGCGAGACAGTACGTAAGTACACAGCACGGAGGTAGCCTGTGGCAACAAGACCAACGAGAAAACCAAAGGTGGCCGAGAAGAAGCCACACAGAAGCATAAAGGAGGAGAATCGTATGCCCAAACAACCAGAAGGCGAAGGCCTGTATTCCAAAGCTTCGATATCGCTGTACAGAACCCGTGACCTGCTCTTCCGATGCGAAGACCGAGCAGTCGGGAAGTTCGGGCTCACTGCCGAGCAGTATTCGGTGCTGGCCGCCATGAAGCAGCTCGATGATCCGGTAAGGCCGACCGACGTAGGCCGGTTGCTGGACCACAAGGTGAACACGGTGAGCATGATAGTCGACCGCATGGTCAATGCCGGGCTGGTGGAAAGGGTGAGAGACCTACCCGACCGCAGGGAGGTACGTCTCATCATCACAGCCAAGGGAGAGAAGGCCTTCAAGCCGGCACATGCAGCAGCGACCAAGCTCAGCAAGGATATGCTGTCCTCGCTGTCGCAGGACGACGTCAAGACCCTGACAAAGCTCCTCGAGACCGTAAGAACAAGGGCATATCAGCAACTCAAGTAGGCAGACACATGGCACAATAGCCTGCCTTGAGCGCGGTGGCGACACTCGGGGCCCCATAGGCCTCATCTTCATGGCCTTTGCCTGCGCATCTCTGAGCGCAGAAGGGGCAGGCTGCGGCTGTCGGCGTGGCGACCTCGAGTTTGAAACTGCACGACTGAAGCGTCGCTGATAGGCCATGCCGGCAGAAGAACCGATTCCAAAGACGGAGGGACGAGAGGTACTCGCCGTCGGGGAGCAGACTCCCATGCCCTGCTTTCGTTGCGGCACCTGCTGTACGTGCTACCAGGCTCCACTCGATACTGAAGATATCTCGAGAATCGCCTCTGCTCTGGGCATCTCGAACCCGGAGTTCATATCCAGGTACGCGCTGAAGGTCCCGATAAAGGAAGGGTACTTGCTGCGGAGAACCGACGCCGGCTGCGTTTTTCTCGCGCGGGAAGAGAATGCCGGAGCCCGCTGCACCATACACCCGTTCCGTCCAAAGGCCTGCCGCGAATGGCAACCGGGCCTTTCCAGGCCCGCCTGCCTGGACGGCCTGGCCAGGCTGAAGGCGGAGGGGAAGCTAATGCAGCTGGATGGATACTTCGGGTCCGACGAGGAGAAGAGGGAGTTCCACCTGTCGCTGGAAGAGGCCCTGGCTGCAGCGGGAAAGGCTTAGAGATCGTCACCGCCGGCCATATGCCGGGATCGACTCCACGAGCTCACGGTTGATCGTGCGGCAGAGTCGGCCTACCCACCGGAGTCAGGCAGGTTAACCATGGGCTGAGGCTTCTCCTTCACCAGCTTCATGTCCTCGCCACAGCAGACGAGCGTACCGCCCCCGACCTCGATCACCTCGACCTTATTGCCACAGATCCTGCACAGGTACTTCTCTCCATAGTTCTCAACAGCCATACGACACCCCCTTTTCCGCGGGATCTCCCCGGCGGCCGACAGCATTATATCTGACCGACCTGCAGCCGGGCGAGAGCGGCCCTTAAGCTGTAACCTGCCGGTCGGGGCAGTTGATCGTGCTGAGCGCTCATACAGATGCGCCTGCGTAGTACTGCGCCAAGCGCCTGAAGGGGAACAGTGGAGCGGGTGATGGGATTCGAACCCACGACGTCTTGCTTGGGAAGCAAGCACTCTACCGCTGAGTTACACCCGCATCAATCTCTCTGAATAGCCTGCAACCCGGCTACTCGACAAGTCTAGCATCTGCCACACAGCCACGACAACCTGTGAGGAAACCACTCCCTGCACCGCCTGCCGATGGTGACGGGCCTTACTAGGTGCTGGCATGCGTCCATGCCGAGGTGGGCATCAGCGTGTAAGCCGTTATCCTCGGCTCTGATGCAAGGGAGTCCTCCGCCTCCTTCATTATCTGCCTGCTGATCTTCGAACTCTCCCATGCCTCCCAGTCAGCCAGCTTCTCCCAGTTGTACAGGAGAGCTACGATAGAGGGACTCTTGACGCTTCTGATGTGCTCGGCACTGATGAACCCCGGAAACGTAAGAGCATATGACCTGAGTTTCAGCAATGCCGGTTGGATGTCCGCACCTTCCTTCAACTCGTAACCTACTATGACCTTTATCATCGTTCTCCTTCACACCGCAGCCGACGGCGCACGTGTTCGAGAATATCCCGAGCCGCTAAATCCCCTCCACACACCCGGGGGCCCTGATCATGAGCACCGGAACGCAACTGGCCCTGAAGACCCTCTCAGCAACACTGCCGTGCGTCCACCGGCTTACGCCGGACCGGCCGTGGCTGGACATGACGATGAGATCGACATCGTTCTTCGCTGCGTATGATGCAATGGAGTCGGCAGGAGGCCAGCAGAGCACCTCTATCCGCACCTTCGCTCCCGAATCCTTGAACCTCCTTGCTACCCTGTGAAGATACTTCTCAGCCTGTTTTTCCTTCTTGCCAAAGGTCACACTGGTCTCAATGCCCCCTTTCTGAACCCCGGGATCCTCCCTGCTGTGGAAGACCTCCCGGGCTTCAGGCGCTCCGCGCACCTGGGCCCGCACCCGTTCCGTCGCGCTAACCAGCGTGATCTCCTCCGTGCCGCATCCTTTTGCCAGTTCCTCCACGTAAGGCAATGCGCACTCCGCCAGCTTTGAGCCGTCAAGCGGCACCAGAATCTTCTTGAACATCTAGGTCCTCCTTCTGTCGATATTCTACCACCATAGCCCGCCAGCTATCATGTCGTCATTCGGGTGGTATGAGGGTCAACAGCTTCCTCGCGACGCCCGGGTACTTGGCGATGAAGAGCAGTTCGTCCTCCACCAGAGGCCTCTGCGACGCTACGTTGGCATATCTTACCAGTTCCAGGATCTTCTCGGCCTGCGCAGGATCCTTGAACCTCACGGCGATGCGGCCCATCAGATGCTTGAACCCCGATATGCCGCTGTACTCCCCCGAGCATATCAGGCTGCCCGTATCTACTATCTCCGGCCCGCCTCTGCCCACTTCATCAAAGCTATACAGTTCGTAGTTGAAGGGGTCCTTCAACACACCGTCGGCATGAATGCCGGACCCGTGCGCAAACACATTCGCCCCCACGCCGGGCTGGTTTATCGGGATGGGAACCCCAAAGGCATAACTGGCATACCTGCTCATCTTCCAGGCTTTCGTCAGGTCCACAGGCGCCTCCAGTTCGTAGCTCTCGCAAAACCCCCTGGACTTGGTTATCGCCAATGCCGTCGCCACCAGGTCGGCATTTCCGGCTCGCTCGCCTATCCCGTTAACGGTGGTGTTGATGTAGGCATCCTGCCCGCCATCTACAACCCCCTTGGCTCCTGCGAGCGAGTTTGCCACGGCCATGCCCAGGTCGCCGTGACAGTGAATCTCAATCGGCATTCCGATGTTCTCTGCCAGCACCCTGGCACTCTCGCAGATCGTGAACGGATTGTCATAGCCGAGGGTGTCGCAGTATCTCAGTCTCTGAGCCCCGTGGTCCCGGGCAGCCAGGCCGAATCTGACCAGGAAATCGGTCTCGGTCCTGGAGGCATCCTCGGCATTTACTCCTACGCTCTCGGTCCCGTGAGCCCGGGCTGCTTCAACGGCGTCCACCATCATAGCTATGATGTCCTCCCGGTCAATATCACCCTGGAACTTGCCCTGGATCATCTGATCGGAAGTGGGGATGGAGAGATTGAGGTGCTTGATGCCGGGGACAAGCCGGAACGCCCTCTCCACGTCGTCGACGGTGGCCCTGATCCAGCCCCCCAGGCGAATCGGCTGCAGAACCCCCATCTCAGCCAGCTCGAGATTGGCCTGGAGGTAGAAGGACTCATGCCTCGTTGTAGGGAATCCGATCTCAGACTGGAAGATGCCCATCTCGTTCAGGTACAGGTTGATCATGGTCTTCTGCAGCTTGGATAGACCGAGCCGCGCGGTCTGAACACCGTCGCGGTTGGTGACATCTATGAAGTAGATCCTGGCCATCTCAGTCTCCGTGCGTAGTGAAGCCCAGTAAGACTAGCATCATTCTCCGCTGTTATCAAACAGCCCGGCTCTTCCCGGGCTTCCTTTGTTCCCGCGACTTGAATTATACTAGAAACGATGACGGTCAGAGCGCTGGAATGGCTTGATGGCAGACTGCGGATACTTGACCAGAGCAGGCTGCCATGGGACCAGGTCTATCTGGAAATCAGTGACTACCGTGATGTGGTGCTGGCCATAGAGGAGATGAGAGTTCGCGGCGCCCCGGCCATCGGCGTGGCTGCTGCATACGGGGTAGCCCTCGGAGCATCAGGTATCCGCGCGACGGGCAAGGACGAGTTCCTGTCCCGTCTTGGCGAGGTGATGAAGGCCTTTGCCGTCTCGAGGCCCACCGCAGTGAACCTCTTCCGCTCTATCGACAGGATGAAAACGGCTGCCCGGGGAGAAGGGATCGCCGAGATCCAGAGGGCGCTGGTCGGCGAAGCGCAGCGTATTCACGACGAAGAGATAGCTGCGACCAGGCAACTGAGTGAACTGGGATCCGACCTTGTCGAAGACGGCTTCACGGTGCTTACCCACTGCAACGCGGGCCCACTGGCCACCGCCGGCTACGGCACGGCCCTGGGAGTGATCATCGCTGCCAGCGACCAAGGAAAGAGAGTGAGCGTGCTGGCCACCGAGACCCGTCCCCTTCTGCAGGGCGCGCGGCTTACGGCATGGGAACTGAAGCAAGAGGGCATTCCCGTGACCCTGATCACCGATTCGATGGCGGGCCATTTCATGCGGCAGCGAAAGGTCGACTGCGTGATCGTGGGTGCCGACAGGATCGCCGCCAACGGGGACGTGGCCAACAAGATCGGCACCTATACACTGGCGGTGCTGGCCAGCGAGAATCGGATCCCCTTCTATGTCGCTGCACCGACAAGCACCATCGATCTATCGATCTCCTCAGGTGATCAAATCCCCATCGAGGAGCGCAGCCCCGATGAGGTAACGGGCATACGGGGCATACCCATAGCTCCACAGGGCATCACGGCAGCCAATCCCGCCTTCGATGTGACGCCCCACGGGTACGTGAGTGCCCTGATCACCGAGAAGGGCATAATCAGGGAACCTTTCGCAGAGGGACTGAAGACCGCGGTCTCCCCGGCCGGCTAGAGGCCTTCTCGTGCTACCCGCACGACAGCAACCCGTACACAAGACGCTGACCTATTATGTCAACCATGCCCGCTGCCGGTCCGGAGCCTTCATCAAGCGCCCTGCGGTTCAGGGCCCGGTGCCAGGAGTGATCCGTACATCTTGTAGTAGAGGCCCTGCTTAGCCATCAGCTCCCGGTGAGAGCCTATCTCGACGATCCTTCCTTGATCGAGGACCACGATGCGGTCGGCTTTGGTCACAGTAGAAAGCCTGTGGGCGATGATGAGGCAGGTTCGTCCCTTCATGAGACGGCGGAATGATCTCTGCATGACCCGTTCCGCGTGAGTGTCCACGTTAGAGGTGGCTTCGTCCAGCACTATGATGGGGGGATTGGCCAGGATGGCCCGGGCCAGGCAGACAAGCTGCCTCTGTCCGGCGCTCAGGTTCTCCCCTCTTTCGCCGACTTGCGTCTCATAGCCGCGCTCCAGACGCGAGATGAAGTCGTGAGCCCCTGCCTTCCTGGCCGCTTCGATCACCTCTTCACGGGTAGCTTCGGTACGTCCGTAACGGATATTGTCCTCTATGCTGCCGAAGAAGAGAAACGGATCCTGGGTGACAACGCCTATCTGGCGCCTCAATGACTGCTGGGTGACCGAGTTCACGTCGTACCCGTCTACGGTAACCTGCCCCTCATCCACCTCGTAGAAGCGGGTTATGAGGTTGGCAAGGCTGCTCTTACCTGCCCCCGTCTTTCCCACTATGGCCACCGTCTCTCCCGGGTTGACCGTCAGGTTTATGTCGTGTAGAACCCTGGTGCCCGGGGTGTAGCCGAAGCTGACCCCCTCGAACTTGATCTCCCTGGCCGGAGGCAGATCAGGGGCCGCAGGATCGTCGGTTATCTCGGGCTCGACATCAAGCAACTCGAAGATACGGGCCCCCGATGCCATAGCCCGCTGGATCTCGACATACTCCATGGTGAGTTCGAGCACAGGCTCAAAGAAGCGCCGGACGTATAGCATAAAGGCCACCAGGGCACCGACGGTCATCTGGCCGGCCAGGACCTGAGAACCGCCGAAGTAGATAACCAGGGCTGTGCCGACGGCGGTCAATATCTCAACCATAGGCCACATGGCTGCCTGCAGCCTGGCCGCCTCCACATTCGCGGTGAAGTGCTCCCTGTTCACGCTCTCAAACTGCTCCGCGTTGACATCCTCCCGGGTCAGGCTCTGGGTAACCCGCACCCCGGCGATACCTTCCTGAAGCTGGGCGTTGACCGTGGCGATGGCGCGCCGCACCCTGATGAAGGCGCGACGGGCGTACTTCTGCCATATGAACGCCACGATGGCCAGTGCCGGCACCACAGTAAGGGTGAGCAGCGCCAGGTGGGTGTTCACGACAAGCATTATGATGGCTATGGCGATCAGGGTCAGGGCACTGAACAGCACGTTGAGCATGCCGCTGGCAAGCAGTTCCTGTATCTGCTGCACATCGTTCTGTACGCGGGACATTATCCTGCCCACCTTGTTACGATCGAAGAAACTCAACGAGAGCTTCTGAAGATGGTCGAACATCTGAGTGCGCACCCGGTAAAGTATCTTCTGACCCACGAAACCCAGGAAGATCTCTTCCAGGTAACGGCCACCCCAGCCCACCATGATCACCGCGGCGACGATGAGCACCATTGTATTCAGCCCGACCAAATCACCCTCGATGATGCGATCCATGGCATTTCCGACCAGGAAGGGCACTGCCACCGTGGTGAGAGAGCGCAGTATCATGCCACCCGCTCCCAGTGACAGATCGGACTTGACCGGCCCCAGGTACTTGATCAGGCGTCCTGCCACGCGGGAGTCGTACACCTTGCCCATCACCTTATCCGAGTCGAACGTACCGGATAGGTGACCGCCACCGTGTTGACCGCCGCCGTGATGTGCGCTCATCTCTACCTGCGCCCTCCTGCAATATGCGTGCTAATATGATTCATGCCAAATCCTCAACCGAACCATCGCCTGCGATCAGTTGTGATTCGTAGATCTCCCTGTACAGGCCGTTGCGGGCCATGAGCTCATCGTGTGTACCCTTTTCAACCACCTCCCCATCCTTGAGCACCAGGATGAGATCTGCATTCCTGATGATGGGCAAGCGGTGGGTAATGATGAAGGTAGTCCTACCCTTGATAAGCTCATCCAGCGCCCGCCGCATCAGTAGTTCGGTCTCTACGTCCACACTGGAAGTGGAGTCATCCATAATCAGGATGCGGGGGTTCACGAGCAGGGTACGGGCCACAGCGAGCCGCTGCTTCTGTCCGCCGGAGAGGGTGACCCCTCGCTCACCCACCCAGGTGTCATAGCCATCAGGCAGGCTCTCGATGAAGTCGTGAAGCTGGGCCGCCCTGGCCGCGGCAACCACCTGATCCATATCGGCACCCACCGTGCCATAGGCGATGTTGTCCCGGATCGTAGCCGAGAAAAGGAAGGTGTTCTGCTGGACTATGCCCACGTTCTTGCGCAGTGAATCAAGTGTCACGTCACGAATGTCAGTGCCGTCGATGCAGATCCGTCCTCCGCTGACATCGTAGAACCTGGGTATGAGGTGGGCGATAGTGCTCTTGCCGCTGCCCAATCCTCCCACAAGGGCCACCAGTTGTCCCGGCTCTGCGGTGAAACTAACGTCTCTGAGCACCGGGGCCGCCGAGTCATATCTGAAGGTGACGTTGTCAAAACTGACCGCTGCGCTTATGTCGTTGAGTTCAACGGCACCGGGTTTCTCGCGCACCATCGATTCGGTGTCCAGTATCTCCAGGATACGCTGTCCTCCGGATACGGTGCGCGAGAGGATGTTGGTCATGAAGCCCAGGCGGCGCACCGGCATGGCCATGATGGTGAGATAGAAGATGAACTGGGTCAGCTCACCCACAGTCAGATTGCCTGCCGCCACCTGGCGCCCTCCGTACCACAGGATGAGGGGTATCGGTATGGTCACCAGGAAGACCATCAAGGACAGGTTAAAGGCCCTCTTGCGCGTTGCTCTGATATGTTCGTCATAGAGAACCTCCGCCTGACCGGAGAATTTGCCGCTCTCTTCCTGCTCGTGCGCGAACGACCTCACCGTCCGCACACCGGTCAGGTTCTCCTCCAGAATAGTACCCAGCACTGCCATCAGTTCCTGGATCTTGAGCCAGATAGGACGGAGCAGCCTGGCGACAATGACCGCCCGCCAGCCCACCGCAGCGAGGAAGCCCATCGTCAGAAGGGCCAACGGCAGGTTCAGCCTGACCAGCAAGAAGGAGATGCCCACGAAGAGAATGGCTATCTGCAGCATGCCGAGCAATCCCCGCCCGAAGAACATGCGTATGGCTTCGACATCGGAGGTACCGCGGGACATGAGTTCTCCCGTCTGAGCGTGGTCGTGAAAGGCAAAACTCAGGCGCTGTAGCTTGTCATAGAGGGCATTCCTTATGTCGTAGGCCGTCTTCTGAGATACCAGTTCAGTGAGATAGGCGTTACCGAAGGCGGATATCCCCCTCATAGCTCCGGCGCCCACCACGGCCAGGGCCAGCCACATGAGTGTACCTAGCTCACCGTCAGCCAATACCGTATCGATCGACCGGCTGATCAGTTGCGGTATAATTAGGACAAACGCCGTGCTGACCATCATGCAGATGAACGCAAAGAGCACCCTGCCCCAGTACTTCTTGACGAAGCCCATCAACCTCAAAAGGATCTTCATCTTATGCTCGTCTCACAGCTCCCTCTGCATGATATTGCACGGGCCTCTCGATTTTAGCGCGAACGCGGGACATTGTCCAAAAGCTGTTCTTAAACGACTCATACGACGCCGGATGTGATGGCTCGCCGGAAACGTACCCTATCGCGGCAGTTCTATCAACTGCTCTGCTCTGAATCTACTATGTCACACTCTGCCCGGGACTTGCGTCAGTGGTGGGAGACACGAGGCTGCGTACCTCCGGTTTACTTGACACGATAGCTGCGTCATGCTAGCATATGATATCCGGGCAGAAGGTCAGTGCCCGGGAAGGAGGTGGGGCATGACACGAAGACAAGCTTGGTTGTGCCGATGGGTGTTTCCTGACCGGGGCTCTCTGGCCCTGTAGCCAGGGGTCTCTTGACGGTGGGATGCATTGCCAGAGAGCACAGGGAAGCCCCGAGCTCTTCGTCTGATAGGCAAGGCTCCGAGTTAGTGGAGCAACGGTAGTTCAGCCGGAAGTTGAAGTGGAAGAGTAGGGGTGATAGGTAACTGAATAGCGATATTCAGGGGCGGGCTTCGGGATCGGAGCCCGCCCTTCTTATGTCCGCCGGTTGCGCTGCTCCGGAGTACATCCCTACGGATGGGGAGAGGACCACGATCAGGGCAGGCATGTTCACATCACCATGCCTTGATATGTCTGGCTATGCTGCATAGCGCTTCGAACGCCTCGGCAGAAGGCAGCGAATAGTCAGTCTTTATTCGCACGTATCCGTGCTTTGGCTCGGGGATGATCCCGATATTGCCCGTAACCACCTTACCATCGGCTTTCAGCAGCCTGTCGGCAAGACTATAGTCGAAGTTCAGCGTCTGTGCCAGCGAAACGTCTCCCTTCCACTGAATTCCCATTACCCTGCCCCAGATGAGCGGACTCCTCCTTTTCGTCAGCCTGGTTCTCTTGAGCATCCGGGCCGCGCTGATGTTCGGCGCCTTGACCAGATAGTTTATGAAATACGTTGTGCCGTACTGAGTAGACGTGCTGATCACGGTTGCCGAATCTATGCTCCTGTCCTCGAAGACAGCTACTCCCTCAGCCTTCTGGCCTGAGGCGCTCCCCAGCCCTATTCTTCCTCTGGCATCGTCATGTTCAGCCTGGGAGACCTGCACCCCAACACCCCAGAAGTGCTGAAAGAGCTCATGTAGCTTAGATCCCTCCGCTTTCTTCCTCTTCCGCAATATCAGAGGCAGGGCCACGCCGATAAGGAGCGCTATTAGAGGGCCGATGATGCCGGGCCAGCCTTCCATTATCTCAGCCTGCCGGGACAGACCCTGTCAGCCTGCGGTACACGTCCCGGTACTTGCTAGACGTCTGGTCGATCACTTCCTGCGGCAGCATTGGCGCAGGCGGCTTCCTATCCCATCCTGAGCTTGCGAGCCAATCGCGAACCGGCTGCTTGTCAAAGCTGGGCTGGGACCGCCCGACCTCGTACTGGCTCGCCTCCCAGAAGCGACTGGAGTCCGGCGTCAGCAGTTCGTCGATGAGAGACAGCCGGCCATCGATGAAGCCGAACTCGAACTTGGTGTCTGCGATGATTATGCCCCTCTCCCTGGCGTAGTCCCGAGCATATCGGTACACGAGCATGCTCTTCTCCTCGACTTCCCCGAGTGTGCTCTCGACGCCGAGCTCCCTTATGTCCCGATCGGTCATAAGACGGTCATGCTCGGTATCGCTCTTGGTCGTCGGGGTGAAGATGGGTTCGGGAAACTCTTCGCTTTCCTTCATCCCCGAAGGCAGGCGGATCTCGCCCACCCTGCCCGTTGCCGTGTACTCCTCCCATGCCGAGCCGGACAGGTAGCCCCTGACCACGGATTCGACAGGAACACGCTCGGCCTTTGCCACCAGCATGGAGCGTCCGACCAGATAACCGGGTAACTCCCACTCCCTACCCGTTAGGTCTTGAGCTGCCTTCTGAATGGGGCCTTCGATGTCCGCTTGATCCACCACCTTCATCATGTGATTGGACACGATATGGCTGGTCTTCTCAAACCAGAATGCGGCAAGCCCGGTCAGGACCTCACCTTTGCCCGGAATGCCGCAGGGAAGAACCACGTCGAAGGCGGAGATGCGATCGGTGGAGACGATAAGCAGCCGGTCGCCCAGGTCGTAGACATCTCTCACCTTGCCGCGTCGGAAGACGGGCAGAGGAAGGTCTGCCTTCATCAGGACTTCCGGATCACGACTCATGGTTACCTCCTGTAGCGCTGTACTGTCGGCGGCAGTCGAGTTGGCTCATACACTCAGACACTGCTGTACCGTCCGACTGCCCGTAGACCGGTCACCCCGGCTCGATACCGCAGAGACGCTTTGCACTGGCCTTCATCCCCTCGACATCCGTCTGCCTGGCGATCATGATCCTCTGTGCCATCGGCGAGCCGGCACCATGCATAGATTCCGCCAAGTAGCACGCCGCCCCCGCCCCCATCGTTAGATTCTCAATCAGCCTAAGTATGCGGATGCGGTCCTCGACATCAACTCCATCAACCCCCTTCATGTACCTGGCGACATGCTTGCCTATGTCAGGATGTCTGAGGTCCTTCTCCGAGGGCATCGTCGCTATGATACCGCCAGCGATGTCCTGTGCCAGCCTGGCTATGTCGTAGGGAAACCGGGTCACGTTCAGCTTGGACACGTTGGCCCGTAAGGCATCGACGAAGAACGTCCCCGAAGGTTGCCTCCTCCCCTCGTAGGCACAGGCAAGGCTGCACGACATCATGGTCTCGTTGAGGTGGATCATGTCGACGATCTTCTCCCTTATGTGGGAGGCCTTCGCCGTCCCCTGATACTCGGCAATCAGTTGACTGGCCCCGATCAAAACATCGCCCATGCCCGACTTACAGGCATAACTCTGGCGGTGATAGGCGGCGAATTTCTCCACCAGATCGCCGGCGAACTCATGCTCCCTGTACATGAAAACCCGATCCCAGGGAACGAACACATCGTCGAAGACCACCATACACTCCTGCCCGCCGTAGAGGACGTTACCGATATCCAGGCCGGGGCTCTCTATCTTCCTTGTGTCGCACGGCTGCCTGCCATAGATGTATATGATGCCTTCAGCATCGCCGGGCAGAGCGAAGGAGATGGCGTAGTCCCTGTCCTCTTCGCGCATGGCCCTGGTCGGCATGCAGACGACCTCGTGGGAGTTCACCGCTCCAGTCTGGTGCATCTTGCATCCGCGAACGACGATCCCGCCCGGCTTCTCACCGACCACGTGAAGATACTGGTCGGGATCGGCCTGATCGGCGGGGTGGCGGCTCCTATCACCCTTGGAATCAGTCATGGCGCCATTGCAGACCAGATCTTCATCCTGCACATATCTCAAGTACTCCAGGAAACGCTTGTTGTACCCGGTGCCGTACTTATTGTCGATGTCGTAGGTGACCATAGACAGGGCATTCAGGGCATCCATGCCGACGCAACGCTGAAAGCACGATCCCGTGTGGGCACCGAGCACTCTGCCCATCTTGGACTTGTTGACCAGGTCTTCCGTGCTCTGATGAATGTGAGTGAAACGGTTTATCCTCTTCCCGGTAAGGTGAGAGGTAGCCGTCATGAGTTCCCTGTACTGGGGATAGCTTGCCTCTTCGGCAAGCTCATACGTGGCGGCCACGCAGTTCATGGCGGGCCTGATCATGGGATGGTTCGCATGGTCGGTGACCTTCTCTCCGAACATGAAGAGGTTGAAACGCATCCTGCGCATGCTGTCGATGTACTCTTGCGCGGTCTTCATCGTTCCTTGTCCTGTACTCCGGCTCAGGACAGCCCCAGCCGTTCGAAGACGGTGTCGACATGCCTCAGATAGTAATCGTAGTCGAACAGAGACTTCAGTTCATCACCCTTCAGCCTGTCTGTCACCCGTTTATCAGCCTGGAGCAGAGACAGGAAGCTCTTCGCACCCTGCCACGCCTCCATGGCGTTGTCCTGCACGATCTTATAGGCTTCTTCCCGCGTTAGCCCCCTGTCTATAAGAGCCAGGAGGACCCTCTGAGAGAAGAACAGTCCCCGGGTGAGTTCGATGTTCCGGCGCATGTTCTCCGGGTATACCCTCAGCCCCTTGATCACCGGGGTGAATATCGAGAACATGTAGTCCAGCGCAAGGCAGGAGTCGGGCAGTATGATGCGCTCTGCGGAGGAGTGGCTGATGTCGCGCTCATGCCACAGGGCGATGTTCTCCATGGAGACCAGGGCATTGCCTCGCACTATACGGGCCAGCCCGCACACGCGCTCGGAAAGCTCGGGGTTTCTCTTGTGAGGCATCGCCGAGGAGCCGGTCTGTCCCTCGCCGAAAGGCTCTTCGGCTTCGCGTACCTCGGTTCTCTGCAGGCCCCTGATCTCGGTGGCGAATTTCTCCAGCGAACTGGCGATGATGGCCAGGGTGGTCACGAACTGCGCATGGCGATCGCGCTGGACTATCTGATTCGACACCGGCTCGGGAACCAGCCCCAGCCTGGCACAGGATATCTCCTCGACCCGCGGCGGCACCGTTGCGTAGGTCCCGACTGCCCCCGATATCTTCCCTACCGCAACCGCCTTCCTCGCCCCGGCCAGCCTCCGGGCATTCCGCTCCATCTCCTCTTTCCACAGCGCCATCTTCAGACCGAGCGTAGTGGGCTCGGCATGAACACCATGGGTACGTCCCATCATGATCGTGTGCTTGTGCTCGATGGCTTTCTCCTTTAGGACCGACACGAATTCGGCCACGTCTTCGGCGAGGATGTCGGCAGCCTCGGTCAACTGGATACCGAGGGCGGTATCCCACACATCTGAAGAGGTGAGCCCCAGATGCACGAAACGCGACTCCTCACCCAGGCTCTCAGCCACCGAACTGAGGAAGGCGGTCACGTCATGACGGGTGACCTCGAGGAACGCGGCGATGCGCTCCAGGTCATAGCTCGCCTTTCTTATCTTAGCGACGGCCTCCGCAGGGATCTCCCCCAGCTCGGCCCAGGCTTCACAGACGGCTATCTCAACCTTCAGCCAGTGGTCGAACTTGTTCTCATCAGACCAGACCCTCTTCATCCGGGGCCTGGAGTATCTATCGATCATGCTTATCCTTTGGCCAGTTCCTCTTTGTGCTTGCGGAAGGCTTCTCTTATCTCCCTGTTCTCAAGTCCCAGAATCTGGGCGGCCAGCAGGGCCGCGTTCTTGGCCCCGCTTGCTCCGATACCCGTACAGGCTACCGGGATTCCGCCCGGCATCTGGGCTATTGAGAGCAGGGCATCCACGCCCTTTAGTTCACTCGTGGGCAAGGGCACGCCGATCACGGGCAGGGTTGTCCAGCTGGCCAGCACACCGGGAAGATGGGCGGCATAGCCAGCTCCGGCGATGAGCACCTTCAGTCCTTTCCCCTCCGCCTCCAGACCGTACTCCCTCGCCCTGTCGGGGTTTCTGTGGGCCGAGATAACAGAGAACTCGTGCTCGATTCCCAGCTCCTTGAGCATGTCCAGAGCCGGCTGTATCAACTCGGTGTCCCTCTTGCTGCCTATTACTACACCTACCAATGCCATTCTTTCGTAACTCCTTACTATTGTGTTCGGCGCCCGCCGGATGCCGAGTTCTCAACCACCGGCCGCACTCCGCCGCGCTCAGCGGCTAGAGTTTATACCACCTATCTCTCTCAAGGCAATGTCCTTGCGATAGTAGCAGCCCTCAAAGGATATGCGGGATATGTTGTCATAGACCCTGCCCCGGGCTTCAGCTATGCTCTTGCCTGTGGCCGCCACTGTGATCACACGCCCACCATCGGTACGGACCGTACCGTCACTTGCCAGCCTGGTACCGGCGTGGAAGACGAGCACATCCTTATCGACGCTATCCAATCCCTGTATGGGAAGCCCCGTCTGATAGCTGCCGGGATAGCCTCCGGAGGCCATCACCACCCCGACGCAGGCCATGGGACTCCACTCTATGTTCACTTGTTCCAGCCTGCCTTCTGCCACCGCCATGAGCACATCGACCAGGTCGGTCCTCAAGAGAGGCAGGACCACCTGGGTCTCGGGATCGCCAAAGCGGGCGTTGAACTCCAGGACCCATGGCTCACCGTCGCTTATCATCAGGCCGGCATAGAGCGCCCCCCTGTATGCTACACCTTCCGCAGCCAGGGCCCTGACCGCGGACAGGAGAACGTCCCCCGTCACCTTCTCCGTCATTCCCCTGGAGAAGAAGCCCGGAGGGCTGTAGCTTCCCATACCGCCCGTGTTAGGACCGACGTCGTTGTCCCCGATCTTCTTGTAGTCGCACGCCGGCACCATCGGCGACACCGTTTTGCCGTCGGAAAAAGCGATCAGGCTCACCTCGCGACCCTCGAGGAACTCATCTATCACCACCCTGTCCCCGGCGGCACCGAAGGCCTTCTCCTCCATCATATACGCCAGGGCCCTGTCGGCCTCCTCAAGAGAACCGGCTATGATAACGCCTTTGCCCGCCGCCAGTCCGTCGGCCGCGATCACAATGGGCATCTTCTGCTCTCGCAGGTACTCGCGGGCCTTCTGGTAGGACGAGAAGACGGCGCCCCTGGGGCAGGGAATGCCGTGTTTCTCCATCAGTTCCCGGGCGAAGCCCTTGCTCGATTCTATGCGGGCAGCCGCCCTGGTGGGGCCGAAGGCCGGGACACCCAGCGCATCAAGGTGATCCACTATGCCGGCTGCCAGCGGGGCCTCGGGACCGACCACCACAAGGTCGATGGCCCGTTCTAGGGCTGCCTTGCCCAGGCTTTCGATATCGGTCGGGAGCAGATCCAGGTTCTCGGCTATCGACGCCGTGCCCGCGTTTCCCGGGGCGACGAAGACCTTCTCCACCCTGGGACTCTGGACGATCTTCCAGACCAGGGTGTGTTCCCTGCTTCCGTTACCGATGACCAGTATCTTCAAGTCTCACCACCAATACGTGTTCGCATGCCCAACAGGCTTAACCGCTTCAGTGCATTTGGGCCCGTTCTCCTCTTTTCACTAGACGGTCACCGTCTCCATCTCCACGGGAGCAACCTCCTCAGGGACCGGTTCGCCAGCCTTCTCAAGTCCTTCGATAAACCCCTGGATGGCTTCTCTGGCCCTGACCAAAGCCTCCTCTCTCGTCCGTCCAAATGTGATGCAGCCGGAAAGCGCAGGCACCCTGACCGTATAGCCTATCTCAGGATAGTTTGGTTCCAGCACTACGGTGTATCTCGCCATGTCTTACCTCCTAAGAAGCTCCGTGAGTTGCTCCAGGGTCAAGTCAGCCTGTTCCAGTATACCCTTCAGAGTCTTCTGCGGGATGATGTCCCCAGCCCGGACGGGTATGGTTATCTGCTTGCCCGCGCGTTCCGGGTGCCTGTAGTAGAAATGCGAACCGCGTGAATGGTGCAGATACCACCCGGCTCGGAGCACTGCCTTCTCGAGTTGCTTGCCGGTAAGCCTCGGTGCTCTCGGGCTCATGAATACTTCTTAACAGAGTCGCTTCACCCGGGCGCTACAGTATCTTCCTGAGTTTCTCCGCCTGAACAGGGTCGAGGTTCTGGATCACCTTGATAAGCTGCGCAACGTGCTCCTTCTCCTGCTCGATGATCTGCTCCACGGTAGAGGCCGCCGCTTCATCCTCCAGGTACAACAGATGCTCCTCGTACTGGTTGATGGCCTGCAACTCGTATGCCAGAACGTCGCGGAGCATCTCCAGGTCGTCCTGTATGTCCAGTTCTTCGTCGCTGATTTCTTCGTAAGAATCGCTCATCCTTTTGCCTCCTTCTTATCTTGCTCTTCTGTGCTGGTGTCCCAGCTCGATGTCCACCGGGGTTATTCCCATTCTATGGTGGCCGGGGGTTTGCTGGTGATGTCATAGACCACCCTGTTGACATTGGGCACCTCGTTGATAATGCGGTCGGATATCCTGGCCAGGAGATCGTGGGGCAGGCGCGCCCAGTCGGCCGTCATAGCATCTTCGCTGGTTATCGCTCTGACCGCCATCAGGTAGCCATAGGTCCTGTAGTCACCCATCACGCCCACGCTCCTGACATCCGTGAGGACAGCGAAGCTCTGCCATAGCTGGCGGTAGAGCTTTGCGTTCTTGATCTCGTTCATCAGAATCCAATCGGCAGCCCTGAGGATCTCCAGCCTCTCCCGGGTCACCTCCCCGATGATGCGAATGGACAGGCCGGGCCCGGGGAACGGCTGTCGCCAGATCATGTCCTCGGGCAGTCCCAGAGCCAGACCCACGTTTCGAACCTCATCCTTGAACAGGTATCTCAAAGGCTCGATCAGCGTGAAGTTCATCTTGGCCGGCAGGCCCCCGACGTTGTGATGGCTCTTTATCTTGACGGCAGCCTTTGTCTCCGGCGAAGTGCTCTCTATGACGTCGGGATAGAGAGTTCCCTGGGCCAGGAAGTCGATCTTTCCCAGCTTGGCCGCTTCCTCCTCGAAGATGCGTATGAACTCGTTGCCCACACGCAGGCGCTTCTGCTCGGGATCTGTCACTCCCTTCAATCGTTCCAGGAACCGGTCCGTAGCGTCCACGTAGACGATATCCATCTTCAGGTTACGCTTGAACGTATTCAGCACCCTTTCCGGTTCGTCACGTCTCAGGAGTCCGTTGTTTATGAATATGCAGGTCAGCTTATTGCCGATGGCACGGTCGATCAAGGTAGCGGCCACCGCCGAATCGACGCCGCCGGAGAGGGCACACACTACTCTGCCCTGGCCCACCTTGTCCTTGATCTTGTCAACGCTATCAGAGATGAAATTCGCTGGCGTCCAGTTACCCTTGCAGCCGCAGATCTTGAGCACGAAATTCTGGAATATGGTCTTACCGTCGGTGGTGTGCACCACCTCGGGATGGAACTGCAGGCCGTAGATGCCGGCGTCGTTGCCGATCACGGCGTAAGGCGAATTATCGCTGTACGCCAGGGCCCTGAAGCCTGGAGGCAGTTCGGTTATCTGGTCGCCGTGGCTCATCCACACCGGCATGGAAGAGGGAAGCCCATCAAACAGCGGGCAGTCCTCGTCGCTCAAGCGCAGTATGGTATGGCCGTACTCGTGCTTTGCTCCCCGGGCCACACGGCCACCCAGGTGATGGGCTACGGCCAGCATCCCGTGGCAGATGCCCATGACGGGCAGGTGGCTTTCATAGATATAGGGCAGAGGCAGAGGGGCCCCGGGGTCATAGACGCTGGCCGGTCCCCCGGACAGGATGAATCCCCGGGGGTTGAGGGGAGCTATCTTCTCCCACGGCGTATCGTAGGGCACCAGTTCGCAGTAGACCTGGCACTCGCGGACCCGCCTGGCGATCAACATGCTGTACTGGGAGCCGAAGTCGAGCACCACTATGGTCTCGCGCTCGCCCGGAGGCAGCTTCGGTTCAGCTACGGGCTGTTCGCCATGCAGTTCCTTGGCCAGCTCAAGGTAAGTGGAGACTTCGATATCATCGCTGGTGGTGACTCTGTAGGTATCGGGCTTCTTTTCGGCGCTGGACTTGCTGCGGGGCATGGATTTAGCTTATCATCGTTCACGGCCATTATCAAGCTACATTCGTTCGTCGACTACAGAAAACAGCGTCGATCACCCGATGAATGCCTGCAGGGTACGTGCTATACTGGCACCGAGAGATGGATGCTCTTCAGAGAGAGATAGAGCACGGGGTTGAAGTCCTCAGGAATGGCGGAGTGATCGCCTACCCCACCGATACAGTCTACGGCCTGGGAGCCGACGCCTTCAACACAGCGGCCGTGGACAGGATCTACGAGATAAAAGGGCGCCCCAGGGAGCGGCAGCTTCCCCTGCTGATAGCCGATGAGGAGTACCTGCCGCTGCTTGTCGAACCGGTGCCGGATATGGCACGGTTCCTGGCGGGGCGTTTCTGGCCCGGCGCTCTGACGATGGTCTTTCCCGCCGCGCCCTCACTGCCCGCCCATCTTGCCACGGGACCGGGCATAGCAGTACGCCTTCCCGACCATGCCGCCTGCCTGGCTCTCATCCGCGGCCTGGGCAACCCTGTGATCGGCACCAGCGCCAACCTCAGCGGCCGCGGGCCGGCCCTGACCGCTGCCGAAGTGCGTCAGCAACTGGGCAGCAGAATCGACCTCGTGATCGACGGGGGTGGATGCCGCGGCGGCAGGGAGTCCACCGTGATCGACGTCACCGGGCGGGCGCCCCTGGTCCTTCGTGAAGGCATCATAACCGCGCACGAAATCGAGAGAGCTTATGAAGAATACCTGGAGGTGAGCAATGAAGCGCATTACCATCGGCGCTGATCACAGGGGCTTTGCCCTGAAGGAACTGATCATGCCCTTTCTGGAGGAGATGGGACATAGCTATCACGACTACGGCTGCTACGACACGACCTCCGTGGACTATCCCGATATCGCGCGGAAAGTGGGAGAGGCTGTGGCCGGCGGCGAGTTCGACTCCGGCATACTGATATGCAGCACCGGCATAGGCATCTGCATAGCCGCCAACAAGGTAAGGGGCATAAGAGCGGCCCTCTGTCACAGTCCCTTCG
>JBLRXG010000002.1:0-22806 GCA_047920855.1 Dehalococcoidia bacterium
CTATCTCAAGGAAATCACCTGCGCCCGTACCTTCAGGCAGGCAAGACTAGGCGAGGAGAGTAAGGACTATGCCAGAGATCTGCAGAGCCGCTTTGGTTACCTTGAGGGCATCATCCGGGAATGGAGTGTAGATGGCGCCATAATGCTGCTTGTGCGATACTGCGATCCGTTTGCCTTCGAGATGCCGTCTCTGAAAGACTACTTCGACAGCATCGGTGTTCCAGCCACCTACATAGAATATGACTACACGATAGGAGCCCTGGCTCCATTGAGGACCAGGGTCGAAGCCTTCCTTGAGACGATCAGCTAACAGCAGCCCTTCAGGAGGCCCGTTTGTACTTCGTTGGCATTGACATAGGCTCCACCATGACCAAGGTGGTGCTCATCGACGAGACTGATGATCTGCTGTCAGCCATCAAAGGCCCAACGGGCCCGGAACACCGCCAGCTTGCCAACCGAGTTATGGCGCAGGCTCTCGAGCAGGCAAGCCTCCAGATCGATGACATTGACTTCATCGTAGCCACAGGCTACGGGCGCGTCAACGTTCCTTTTGCGGATCGCCAACTGACGGAACTGTCCTGCCATGCCAGGGGTGTCTTCAGCCTCTTCCCCGATGCCAGGACTGCAATCGACATAGGAGGCCAGGACGCGAAGTGCATGAAGATCGATAACGGTAGGCTGATCGACTTCGTCATGAACGACAAGTGTGCAGCGGGGACCGGCAGGTTCCTCGAGGTAACTGCGGCTGCACTGGGCATCGAGCTCGAGGACATGGGAGGCATATCCCTGAGAGCGAGGGAGGAAGTCCAGATAAGCAGTCTGTGTACCGTGTTTGCCCAACAAGAAGTCGTAGCTCTTCTCTCCCGCGGCGAGCAAATGGAGAACATCGTTGCGGGCATTCACAACGCCCTGGCCAATCGCATAGCGGCCCTAGCGCAGAGACTGCGCATCGAGCCTCGTGTGGTGCTTACGGGGGGCGGGGCCAAGAACACCGGCATGGTCAGAGCCATGAAGAACAGGCTGGGCTGTGACGTGTCGGTTCCGGAGGAGCCGCTGATCACCGGGGCACTCGGCGCCGCGCTACTGGCTAAAGAGGTCTATCTCAAGACGGCCGGCGAGCACGGTAAGCCATCCATAAAGCCGCGGCGGTTGGAGAAAGCCACGTTCTTCAGCGAGGAGCGTCCATGAGCTGGTTCATGGGCATCGACCTGGGCTCGGCCTATAGCAAGGGAGTGCTGGTGAAGGACTTCGAGATCGTCGTTTCACACGTGATCAGGTCGGGCTCTGATTATCGGGCATCTGCGGATGCCCTAAGGATCGAGCTAACCGGAAGGGCTGGCCTGACACCGGAGGATGTCCTCTGCGTTGTCGCGACCGGTTCGGGTGCTGACGTTGTCAGCTTTGCGGAGCAGAAGGCTAGCGACATAGTATGCACCGCCAGGGGCATACACAGCATCTTCCCGCAGGTGAGAACTGTAGTTGATCTGGGTAGCCTGTCCACCAGGGCAATACGACTGGATGAAGAGGGCACGGTGACGAACTTCACAGTCAGCGAAAAATGCGCTGCGGGCGGCGGTCGCTTCATCGAGGTCATCGCCAGCATATTACGGGTCGACCTGATCGATTTCGGGCCGCTCGCCGCGAAGTCGAAGAATCCCGTCGAGTTCGGCACAGGGTGCGCTGTTTTCGGCGAATCCGAGGCAATCACCAGAGTGAGCGAAGGTGTACCGATAGAGGATATCGCGGCCGGCGTCAACAGGGCCCTTGCAGGTAAGATCTCTTCTTTGGTCAGGAAGATCAGACTGGAGGAGCCTTGCGCCATCTGCGGGGGAGGAGCCCACAACACGGCTCTCGTACAGACCGTACAGCGGGAGCTGAATATCGAGCTTCTGGTACCACCGGCCCCCCAGATAGCTACCTGTCTCGGCGCAGCTATCACCGCAAGGACACGGGCAACCGGGGAGACAGGCAGAGCGAATGGATTAGAGGCTTGACCTGGTGCCGGGTGGCCGGGACAGCCTGCGCTGAGCCGGGAGACCCGTCATAGACGGAGCCGTGAGGAGTTGCCTGATGGATGATAAGCGGCACCGTGACCCTAAAAGGGACTCAAGACACCCTGTGAGTAAGAACTGGCTCGTGGGCAGTTCCTCTCACAGTATATCTAGAGACACCCTCGTGGGCTTCATATCCCTTATCCCCCGATACACCTCGTCGAAGTCGAGGCTGTAGTCGAAATCTTCCTTTGCCTGGTGTCTCATATGTCCGCGTATCTCAAGATTCCGTACTACGATCAGTTCTTCCTCTTCGTGGGAGGCATGCACTAACGGGATCCCTGAAGGACTCCAAACACCACTCTCGCCGCAGAAGCGCCCCCCGGTCTTCTCAAAGACTCCGACGCAGTTGGCTCCGATGCTCCATACCTGGTTATGTGCTGCCAGTGCCGAGTTCATCAGCCTCCAGATGAACTGGTAGTAGTTGTTCAACCGGATGCCGAGCAACGGATACTCGCGAACCGCTTCCGTTCGCCAGGCAGCCGTGGTGATCATGACATCCACCTCATCATCGAAGGCATACAGCTTGCCCATCTCCACAAAGCACAGGTCATAGCACATCATCACTCCCATCCTGCCGCAACCAGCATCAAGCACCAATCGCTGGTCGCTTCCCCTGTCAAAGAAGATCTTCTCCAGCGGAGTCAGAAATATCTTGTCATAGAATACGGAGTTATAGTCAGCACCAGGCGCCATAACGAAGGTGCTGTCGTGTGCGTGTGCCTTTCCGTGGTTCCTGTCAACTCTCACATTTCCGAAGAAGACCATGTTGAGTCCCTTTTCACCGGTAACCAACCCCCCGCTTATCCGGTTTAGCACCCTTCTTACCTCCGGCTGGCGATTGTCGCTGGCCCTGATCTGCTCCTGGACCTCCACCTTATGGTCGGCATCCCAGACGTAGCCCGAGACGCATAGTTCGGGCAAGACCAGGATATCAGCACCCACCTCATGACCTATCTGTACTATGCTCTCCATGCGTGACAGGTTGTAGCCAATATCAAATCTGGGGCTGATATTGGCTATCATGAACGTGGGGCAGCCCTCGTTGTCCGAGAACCTCACGTCCGTCACCCTATAGCCACCAACCGCAGTGTTGCGAGCATCGCCTCTACGCTCTTCACTCAACCAGGAGTCCGGATCTATCTTCGCCTGCTTCTTGATCATACACAGATTCTACACCAACAGCTCCAGGCCAGGAAAGCTCCCTCAAGAACATTAACACATGTGTCAGCATAGCTCCGCGTTGAGCGGGAAGACGCGGCATAAGCCTCCAGTCAGTCGGACGATGAATGCCTGTACGCTCGATCCGGCATCCGCTGACCCGCGTCTGTACGGAAGGACTGAGCGTGCCCATTAGCCGTCGATCATCTGCCGAAAACGATCGCCAGGAGTTAGCGGTTGGTTGAGAGCAATCTCCTGCCGGCTGCCCGAAGCTGGCGGTGACCCGGGTGGAGGTGGTTACTAGCATTGCCTGGCACCCAGAGCCGCCTCGGGCGACCGGAATCAGCGTGGCTGCACTATCTTACATGAGGTAATCGGGGCGAGAGGACTTGAACCTCCGACCTCAGCGTCCCGAACGCTGCGCGCTACCGACTGCGCTACGCCCCGTCTATCTGTGCTATTATATGATGCTTTAGCTTATGGGGCAAACGATGAAATACTGCGTTCTCATAATCGACGGAGGGTCGGGCTGGCCCATGGCTGACCGCGGGGGAAGGACCTGTCTGGAACTGGCGCACACGCCCCACCTGGATGCCATGGCGAAGAGCGGCGTTGTCGGTCTGGTTCGCAACGTGCCGCAGGGGGCGGAGGCTAGCAGCGCCTGTGCCTGTATGTCCGTATTGGGATACGACCCCAGAGTTCACTATAGAGGCAGGAGCGCGGTTGAGGCTGAAGGCATGCGTATTCCGATGACCGAAGGTGACGTCGTGTTCCGCTGTAACCTGGTGACTGTTCGCCGCGGGAAGATGTGGAGCTACAGTTGCGGTCTCATCAGTACCGGCGAGGCTCGACTTCTCATCGATAGCCTTAACGGGGCCCTTGGCAGCGACAACGTGCAGTTCTTCCCCGGGGTGAGCTACAGGCACATATGCAGGATAAAGGGGAGGGAGGATGCTCTCATGGCCCGGTGCACACCACCACACGATATCCCTAACAAGGCGATATCGGAATTCCTGCCCCACGGACCGGGCAGCGACCTGCTGCGGGATCTCATGCAAGGATCTGAACATGTACTCCGCAGCCATCCCGTGAACATAGAGCGGACAACGACAGGCGAGCTACCTGCCAGTATGATCTGGCTCTTCTGGGGCAGTGCCAGATTGCCCGCCATGCCTTCTTTCAAGGAGGCCCACGGCCTGGAGGCTGCCATGACGTCAGGAGTCGACGTTATGCGTGGCCTGGCCCATATGATCGGCATGCAGGTGCTTGACATCCCCGGTGTTACCGGCGGGCCGGATAACGATTACGCTTCTCAGGCGATCGGCGCACTTGAGGCACTCGAGAACCACGATATGGTGATAACCCACATAGAGGCAACCGATGATGCAGCGCACGCCGGCCGGGCTGACGAAAAGATAGAGGCCATCGAGGCGGTGGACAGAGAGATCGTGGGGCGCCTTCTTGCCAGGAACAACGGCGATCTCAGGGTGCTGGTTTTGCCTGACCACGCAACGCCAGTCGAGGTGCAGACCCACGTAGCTGACCCGGTACCTTTCGTGCTCTGGGGGCGGGGGTTTTCGGCGGATAGCGGTCACAGAGCCAGGAGGTTCACGGAAGCGGAGGCGACGGGAACAGGGGTCTTCATAGGCGAGGGACATGGCATCATGAGCAGGCTGGTCAGTGAGGGATGGGACTTGACAATCCCGGCATGAAGCCTTAGGTTTACAGACATGGAAATGTTCGCCGGGGCGTACCAACAACAAGAGGAGGAGAAGGCCCGGCTCAGACAGCGACTGAGCAAAGAGGCCATAGACCTGGCACTTCAGGGCAGGTGGGAGGAGGCGGAAGCTCTGAACAGGAGCATAGTTGAGCAATTCCCCGCGGATGCCGAGACCTATAACCGCCTTGGCCGGGCCCTGACCGAACTGGGAGATTTTGACGGAGCCAAGGAAGCGTATCTCAGGGCTCTTGAACTCGCCCCCGAGAACACCATCGCCAGGAAGAACATCTCCCGTTTGTCGAGCCTTTCGGACTCCATGACCGCCTTGAGCGACAGTTCCCACAAGCCATTGACGTCGAGAGGTCCTTCGAGAAGAGTTGCCCTGGATCTGTTCATGACTGAGATGGGCAAGGCCGGAGTAGTCGAGCTGCATAACCTGCCTTCGGGCAAGATACTGGCCAAGATGGCCTTTGGCGACCAGGTGCACCTGGAGGTGAAAGGGCAACGACTGACCGTAACGAGCGAGGACGGCGAATACCTGGGGCAGGTGGAACCGAAACAGGGCCTGCGCCTCGTGCAGTTGATGCAGGGCGGCAATAGATATGATGCCGCGATCCTCAACGCGGATGAGAACAGGGCGCAGGTAGTGATCAAAGAGACTTACCAGCATCCCAGCCAGGCCGGGCGCCCCTCTTTTCTTGTTAAGGCTGAAGAGCACCTCCGTAGTCGCATCAAAGAAAGCCTTCTCAGGAGGGGAGCCTATGCCGACGAAACCGAGGCCCTAATGGAGATAGGCGATGACGAAGAGGAGGAGGATACCGGCCGCGATGACGAGGCTCTGCCGGAGGGTTTCACCGTCGTCGGCGAAGATAGCGAGAGAGGAATCTGAGACTTGACGGAAGCAACGCTGATCAAACCCATAGATATCGAAGAGGAGATGAAGAGCTCCTACCTCGATTACGCGATGAGCGTAATCGTCTCACGAGCCTTACCCGATGCTCGTGACGGGCTGAAACCGGTACAGCGGCGTGTTCTCTACGCCATGGATGGATTGGCCTTGCGCCATAATAGCCCCTACAAGAAGAGTGCCCGAATAGTGGGTGAGGTGCTGGGCAAGTATCACCCCCACGGAGATGCTCCTGTGTATGAAGCTATGGTGCGCATGGCTCAGGACTTCTCCCTGAGATACCCCCTCGTCGACGGGCAGGGCAACTTCGGCAGCATCGACAATGATCCGCCAGCCGCCATGAGATATACGGAGGCCCGCCTTTCCGAGATCGCCGAGGAGATGCTGGTCGACATCGAGAAGAACACCGTCGATTTTGTTCCTAACTTCGATGGCTCTTTGCAGGAGCCGTCTGTTCTGCCCGCCAGATTGCCTAACCTCCTCGTGGGCGGCTCCTCAGGTATAGCCGTGGGGATGACGACCAATATCCCACCCCACAATCTTGGTGAGATCTGTGATGCCATTGTCTACCTAATCGAGAATCCCGAAGCTACGGTGGAGGAGTTGATGAAATTCGTCACAGGGCCCGACTTCCCCACCGCCGGGATCATCCGGGGCAGAGAGGGCATAGACGCTGCCTATACCACGGGACAGGGCAGGATCGTGCTGCGTGCCCGGGCCGGTGAGGTAAGCACCAAGGGAGGCAAGAGACAGATAGTCGTCACCGAACTCCCCTACCAGGTGAACAAGGCAGCTCTGGTAGAGAGAATAGCCGAACTTGTCAAGGTGAAGAGGATCTCCGGGATTGCAGAGGTGCGTGATGAGTCCGACAGGGAAGGTCTGCGCATCGTCATAGAACTGAGAAAGGAGGCACAGACCCGGCAGGTGCTTAACAACCTTTACAAGCATACCGCCATGCAGTCGGCCTTCTTCATCAATATGGTGGCCCTGCTTGAAGGGCAGCCCAAGGTCATAGGCCTTAAGGAGGCGCTGACTTCCTACATCGAGTTCCGCTTCCGGGTCATCACCCGCAGGTCCCAATTCGAACTGGATAAGGCCAGGGACAGGGCCCATATCCTTGAAGGCTTCAGGATTGCCCTGAACAACCTTGAGCAGGTCATCAAGATCATCCGGCAGTCCCAGACGGTGGAGTCGGCTCGCACAGAGTTGATGACGGCCTTTGCGTTGTCGCAACTTCAGGCGCAAGCCATCCTTGATATGCCACTTCGAAGATTCGCCAAGATGGAGCAGGACAAGATCACCGAGGAATACGCTTCTGTTATCAAGAACATCTCTTATCTTGAGGACCTGCTGGCCAACCCGAGGAAGGTGCTCTCCGTCATTGCCCAGGACATCCAGGAACTGAAATCCAAGTATGGTGATCCCCGGCGAACAGTCGTGGAAGAGGAGGAGGTCGAGGAATTCCGCACCGAAGACCTTGTTCCTCACGAAGCGATGGTAGTGACGCTGACCAGCAAGGGGTTCATAAAGAGGATATCCGCCGCCACCTATCGGCTTCAGCGCCGCGGCGGAAAGGGAGTCATCGGCATGGTAGTCCGGGATCGTGACACCGTCAACCATATACTGGTGGCCGACACTCACGACAACCTGCTCTTCTTTACCAGCACCGGCAAAGTCTACTGCCTGAAGTGCTACGAGATTCCCGAGGATTCGTCGCGCACGGCCAAAGGGATAGCCCTGGTTAACCTGTTGCCCATCGACCTAGAGGACGAGGTAACAGTGGTGCTGGCCATACGGGGGTTCCCTTCGGACAAGTTCCTGTTGATGGCCACCAGGGGCGGCGTGATCAAGAAGACCGCCTTAAGCGCGTTTTCCTCCATAAGGAGAAGCGGGATCATCGCCATGGGGCTCAGAAAGAAGGACAAGCTGATCTCAGCCGGAGTAGTTGGCGCAGACGACGAGGTCATACTGGTGAGCCGAAACGGCCAGGCAATAAGATTCAGGGCCGACAACCTCAGAACCGCTTCTCGAACGAGTGGCGGCGTTCGTGGCATCCGCCTTGTGGACGATAGTGTTGTCGGTATGGGCATCGTCTTCCCCGATACCTACGTTCTCACAGTCACCGAGAAAGGGTTCGGCAAGCTAACTCCGGCAAAGAACTACCCCGTTCACCACAGGGGAGGAAAAGGAGTGCGCGCTTACAGGGTCAACCCCAAGACCGGGAACCTGATGGCCGGTAGGCTCGTCTCCAACCAGGGCTCCCTGGTGATGCTATCGGCCAAGGGAAACGTGGTCAACATTCCCATGGCGCAGGTTTCGGTTCAGGGCAGGGGTGGCCGGGGAGCCAGGCTTATGGGCCTGGGCGAGGATGATAGCGTGGTCTCGCTCACCTGGGTCTTCCGGCAGGATGAGACCGAGTGCGTAGAGTCTGTCCTGCGCCCTGTGTAGTCCTCAAGAGATCTTCCGGTTTGCCGCCATTCCGGGGCCCAGGAACGATGCCGGGGATCCTATCGTGGTCCAGAGTGGCAGAGAGAAGCACACAATGGGTATAGTGTCCGTTCTACGGGACCTGGGCATGACCTTTGTTCCCCTATTTGTAGCCATGGATGCAGTAGGAAACCTTCCCATCTTTCTGGCTCTGACGCAGGGTACCGCTCCCACTCAGCGCAGGCGTACTGCGCATATGGCGACGCTCACTGCTCTTGGCATGGGACTTGGGTTTGTGGCTATCGGCAAGGCCATCTTCCTGCTTCTGGGCATCGAGGTGGCTGACTTCCTGGTGGCCGGGGGCATCATACTGCTGGTCCTGGCTATCAAGGACCTGGTCAGCGGCAAGCTGATGGAGGCCCCGGATTCATCGGCCGCGGGCATGGTTGGTATTGTACCTATAGGCATTCCGGTGGTTGTCGGACCGGCCGTCCTCGCCACGCTGCTGCTGCTCACCGACCTGTACTCCATTCCCGTAGTGATTCTCTCATTTGTCTTTAACCTGCTCGTACAGTGGCTGCTTTTCAGGCAGGCCAGCCGGATTGTGACTTCTCTCGGCAACACGGGGGTGACAGCAATGTCGAAGGTAGTGATGTTGTTCCTGGCCGCCATTGCTGTGAAGATGATACGCCAGGGCGTTCTGACGATCCTGGGGTGATCTCTTCCACGGTAGGTTTGAGCCGCAGACATATTGACAGACATGCTGCATTTAATATAGATTCACTGCGGAGAGGAAGGAGTATTCCTCTCCAGTTGCGATAGGGCAGGCCCTGACAACCCGGCTCCTGCTCTGAGGTCGTCGCGTATCCTGCCTCCCGGCAGGGGCGAGGCTGAACAGTGGGCTGAGCGTAGCAGGGAGATCTACCCTGAGTAGCTCGGCAAAAGGAGACATCATATGGAAGAGAAGAAAGGGTTCATGGCATCGCTCTTTGATTTCAGCTTCAGGGACTTCGTTACTCCACGGATCATCGGCATGCTATACGGCGTTCTACTGATCTTGACCGTCATCGGGGCCGTATTGATGATAGCGATGATGTTCATGATCGGGCCGGGCTACGGAGTCGTCACGCTCCTGATCATCGCCCCGTTGTACTTCTTCCTCTCGGTACTCTGTTACCGGGTGATGCTGGAGGTGATCGTGGTGATACACCGCATGAAGCATGATCTGGCCGATATTCACAGCACCATCACGAAGATCGAAAACTCGTAGGTGTGAGAGAACAGCGCGATAGATCGCATCCAACTTCAGAGAAGCCCTGAAAGAGCAGACAGCGCTTCGCTTTGACAGCACCATACTGCACAAATCCCTGTCCTGAGCCGTCTATCCTATTGACAACAGGGCCGCGTCTGATGTAGATTCAGCACAAGGAGGTGAACATGTTCTGTTCCAAGTGTGGCACCGAGAACCCGGATGAGGCCAAGTTCTGCTCTAAGTGTGGCGAGGGATTTGGCGCTACGTCGAAGCCATCTGAAGTCGGAGCCAGGCCTGAAGCTGAGAGCAGCACGGGCATGTCAGCCAACATAGCGGGGCTTCTCTGCTACCTGTTCACGTGGATAACCGGGATCATCTTCGTGGTCATCGAGAAGAAGAGCACATTCGTTAGATTCCATGCATGGCAATCCATCATGGTATTCGGAGTGTTGACCGTGGCACAGATCATCTTCTCAGGGATTCTCGCCACGATCGGGGCTGTGACCGTTTCGCCCGGACTGATCCTTTTCGCCTGGGTGGTAGGTATAATCATCTGGATACTGATCGTGATACTCTGGATCGTCCTGATGATCATGGCCGGAACCGGCAGGATGTGGAAGGTACCGGGAGCAGGCAACTGGGCCGAGAAGATGGCCAACAGATAGGCTCAGAGGGACACTGGTTTCTCCGTACCCGCACCTCTAGCTCAGTAGCCGATAACGGATCAGTAACGGTCTTGCCAGAAGACCCTACCTCTTGGTCTTTATCCCAGGGTTGTAGATGCGGTGGAGGGCATAGCCGGCCATAGCGAAACCGAGTGCTGTTATCAACAGCAGGACCATTGGCTGGACAACCTCGTAGTAATGCCCGTGATAAATCGCATTCTCTTGGAGCGCGTGATTCAGCAAATTTCCCCAGGAGGGAAGCAGGGGGTCGCCCGCCAGATTCAGGATGTACAACGCTGCGTCCAGAAAGACAAATGCGGGAATAAGCAGGAGGAACGAGGGCAGAAGCAGCGCCAGCATTGTCCTGGATCCTGGGGCTGGCCCGGTGTCCGGCGCTCGACCCAAAGGCACCAGTCTCTCGCGCAACACCCTTATCAATGCTATGAGAAGGCTCGATACGAGCAGCGCCAACAGCATGACGCCTCTGCTCGGCGACACGAAGTACCCGACAGCAATCAAGAGCGGAAGCGATAGCAGTACCATGTTCACATCTGTCAATCTCCAGAGGAGGGGATCGGTCCTTTCCCTGCGCCGCCTACCTTTGGCGGCCACTATAACGGCGCCGACCTGCCAGGCGAGAGCAGCCAGGACCCCGAACTTAAGCCCTTCGACCGCTCCCCAGACCAAAGCCACCTTCAGGTCCCGCCTCATATGGTCGGTTCCGAACGGGCCGTGCACCTGTCCATAGACAACCAGCCTGGCCTCCACCTCAGCGTCCCGGGGAACCTCAGCCCTGAGCACAAGCCGGTAATCTCCCTTGAGCATGCGACCCGCATCGTGCGGATGGGCGAACAATCCGCGGTGAGGTGCAATCCCCAGCCGGTCCCGGAGATCCCTATCCTGGGAGATGTAGTAAGTGTGTGACTGCCGTGCATGATACTCCCCCAAGACCGTGGTATCACCTGTTGGCGTCTCCCAGGAGACCGAGATGAGTGTTCGCTCCTCACGCCCGGTCGCCCGTGTGAACAGGGTGAGTTCGATGGGGAAGGCATCGTAGTCATATGAGAAGGGCAGCACGACTTCAAACAGCTCTCTGTCGTCATCAAGGGGCTCGACTCGCACGATGCCGTCATCCTGACTGGTGACGATGATCGAGCGCGACAGGCGCTCCCGGGTGAACCAATCCCACCAGATAGGCTGAGCGTCCTTCGGGTTCTCATCCCATACGCCCGGACCGGCCCTCCACAGCCTGACGGCTTCCGGGTAAGGTATCGCCACCACAGCGTACAGCGAAATGCCCACCAGCATTGCGATCAGCACCAATCCGATCGCTAACGATGGGTAGCGCCTGAGTTGCTTCAGCCTTGACGGCGGCTTCCCCATGCGTAACTAACCTCCCTGTTCCTCTACCGTCTCTCGCCTGCGGACAAACCGTACATCGAGAAAGTCCAGCAATAAGACCATCACCGCCAAAAACGCAAGGACATACCCGTAGATCACGAGCGCCCCCAGTACTACCGCCGTATCTGCCACCTGGATCGCATGCCAGAGCGCCAACCCCAATCCCGGCCAACGGAACACCACCTCAAGGACGATCGAGCCCATCAACACGCTGGCCGCGAGGATCACAAAGTGTTTGATCATGCCGGGCAGCGTGGAACGCACGAAAGACCCGCTGTCGATCGCCTCCGAGGATGACGGGCCGGCCCCGGCCGGCTCAGCGTGCTCATCGCTTGAGTGTCTCGCAAAGAAGGGCCGCCACAAGTATGTGGCAGCAAAGAGGGAGCTGATCACCATGGCGCTGACGGGAAGCACCATGTGTTTGAGCACACTCAAGGCGTACTGCCAACTGGTGTCCGGCGGCGGTATGTCGACCATGCCACCCCAGGGCAGCCACCCCAGGGCCGCTGTGAAGATGAGGACAAGGAAGATGCCACAGAACCAGGCCGGTAGCGAGGAAATCGGTACCAATCGGACGGCAAGGCGGTCCGCCAGACCGCCGCGCCGCCGTGAGGCGAACAGAGCAAAGAAGAACGAGATAAGAAAGACGAGCAACATCGCTGTCCCGAACAGGAGTGCCGTAGGTTGCAGGCGCTCCGCCAGGAAGGGGCGCACTTCGAATGGAGAGCCTATCGGAGAATCACCCAATCCCACGTCGAGCGAAACCGCCCGCCACAGGTGGACCAAGTTGCGTCTTACGAACGGCTGGTTGAACCCCTGACGGCTGTACTCATGCTGTACTAGCTCGTCAACCAATCGCTGCCGCTGTTCATATGGCAGCCTCTCCCAATGGGGATCCGTGTGAATGCGCAGAGCCACCTCATATCTGATCCGGGACCTGTGCATCTCGTCCAGCGCCCCATCCCGGTTCAAGACGGTGATGATCAGATAAGGGACGATAAGGAGAACAAGGAACAGCACCAGCGCCCTGTAGAGCCCAAACCTAACCGACCCCTTGGAGAGCCCGGACCTGCCCACCCCCTTGGAAGCCCTCTGCACGATGCACCAACCTCTATACCGCGTAGAGACCCGAATCCCGGAAGCCAGAGATCAATCCACTATCCCACCGGATGTGCGGCGTTAACCACACGGCAGTCTGTCGATCCCTGGTCAATCTCCTCTATTATGCGACTATATACTTTGTCCTTCGGATTGTCAATCATTCACTTACCGGCTTGCCCCGGGCCGGACACGACCCCTGCTCTGACGGGCGATCCGGCATGGGTTATCTGCCACAACGATGTTCTTTCGGGGCAGGGTGCAAGGGTGGTATAATTGGCTTCACAGATGGGGTCCGAAGTCTTCTATCGGAAGTGGCGGCCGCAGACGCTGAGCGAGGTGCTGGGACAGGAGCCTGTGACCAGTACTCTCCGCCATGCCGTCGACACCGGGAAGATAGCCCATGCCTACCTCTTCTGCGGCCCGCGGGGCACGGGCAAGACCAGCATGGCGCGCATACTGGCCAAGGCGGTGAACTGCTCCGATCAGAAAGGCGGCGAGCCCTGCAATGCCTGCGCTATGTGCCAGGCAGTCGCCGAGGGCAGGGCCCTCGATGTCGTGGAGATAGACGCCGCCAGCAACCGCGGCATCGACGAGATCCGTAGCCTCAGGGAGAAGGCAAACTATGCTCCCAGCCTGGCCCGCTACAAGGTGTACATAATCGACGAAGTCCACATGCTTACAGAGGCAGCCTGCAACGCCTTGCTCAAGACGCTGGAGGAGCCGCCGCCACACGTCATCTTCGTTCTCGCTACCACAGAGGCTCACAAGGTGATACCCACCATAGTGTCTCGATGCCAGCGGTTCAACTTCCGCCGTCTCGGGCAGGCCGAGATCGTTGACAAGCTCAAACTGATCTGCGATAAGGAGGGCGTGACCATCGAGGTTGACTCCCTGAGGCTCATCGCCCGCGCCGCCACAGGAAGCCTTCGGGACGCCGAGAACATCCTGCAGCAGATGATCGCTTACTACGGCAATCAGATCGAACACGAGCGAGTGCAGGCAGAACTGGGCATTAGCCGGGACTCGAGAGTCAGACAGCTTGCACAGCACGTGCTGACGGGGGACGTGTCTGGCGGGTTGAGGACCATAAACAGCCTCAATAGCGACGGCGTCGACCTTCGCCAGTTTAACCTCAGCTTCGTGGAGTATCTGCGAGGGGTGCTGCTTGCCAAGTCCCGGTGTGAGGAGGCACTGGAGGTTACCGGGGAAGACCTGACCGAGATGGTCAGGCTTGCAGCCAGCACCACGCTGGACCGTCTGCTCAGTGCGGTCAAGTCCTTCTCCGCTGTGGACTTCAGAAGCGGCAACTACTCGTCTCTGCCGCTGGAACTGGCGTTGTTGGACTGCGCCCTGTCGCCCGGCTTACTGGAAGGACAGCCACCCAGTCCTGAGCCGCGGCATGCAGAGGAGGCAGATGAGACAGCAGGGACTGCAGAGAGTGTCGCGATGCCGGCGGTAACAGCCCCCTCCAGAGCGGGAACACCCGTAGCAGAGTCGCAGGATAGAGAGGCCCCTGAGGACTTCGAGCGCCTCCGCGGCCGCTGGAAGGAGTTCATCGGATCCCTGCGAGGTGAGGGCTCGAGCGGCAATCTGGATGCCTTCTTGCGCAGCGCCTGTGACCCCTTATCCCTGGAGGACGACACCCTTGTGCTGGGGTTCTACTACTCCTTCCACAAGGAGAAGATCGAGGACGCCAAGTACCGCCACCTGGTCGAAAGAAAGCTAGCGGAGGTCTTCGGACGGCCCTACAAAATAAGATGTATCCTCGTCGACCAGAAGAAGGAGTTCGAGCCCGAGGCCAGGATACAGAACCCGGTAATCAAGGCAGCGCTCGAGATGGGAGCCAGGATCAGGGAGGAGGAGTCGTATCCCTGAGACTCCTGGAGAAAAGGAGGGAGATGGATAAGTCAATACTCCGCCAGGCCCAGCAATTGCAGGCCAAACTGGCCAGGGCCCAGGAGGAACTGGGCAGTATGACTGTGGATGCCACAGCCGGAGGCGGTGTCGTCAAAGTGGTGATCGATGGACACCAGAAGGTCCATTCAGTGGAGATATCTCCCGAGGTCATCGAGTCTGGAGATGCCGAGCTAGTGCAGGATCTCGTCATGGCTGCAGTTAACGAGGGTATCACCAAGTCTCAGGAACTCGCCGGAAAGCACCTGGGCAAGCTAACAGGCGGTCTCAACATACCGGGACTGTTTTAGGAACGAGATGAACACTGTCGCCGCAAGACCCCGGTCGTCTTCTCTATGCTGCGGACAGGAATCGTGTAGAGGACTTACAGAATGAGGTACATTGCCGAGCCAATATCAAGACTGATCGAAGAGTTCAACAAGCTGCCCGGGATCGGACCGAAGAGCGCTCAGAGGCTCACCTACCATTTGCTTCGCAACTCGGACCAGGAAGCCAAAGCGCTGGCAGAGGCGATTGTAACGCTGAAGGAGAAGGTGAAACTCTGCTCCGTCTGTTTCAACAACACAGACGGAGACACATGCTTCATCTGTCAGGACCGGGAGCGCGACCATTCCAAAATCTGCGTAGTCGAGAGGCCTTCAGACATCCTTCCACTTGAGCACACGACGAAGTACAGCGGCGTGTATCATGTGCTCCACGGTACGATCAACCCATCGCAGGGCATCGGACCCGAAGAACTCAGGATAAGGGACCTCCTGGCCCGCCTGCACAACGGAACTGTAACCGAGGTGATCATAGCCACCAATCCCAACGTTGAGAGCGAGACCATGGCCATGTACCTCCAGCGGGCCATCGCGCCTCTCGGTATCCGGGTAACCCGCCTGGCGCGCGGCCTGCCATTCGGTGCCGAACTGGAATATGCCGACGACCTTACACTGGGACAGGCGCTAGAGAACAGACAGGAGTTCTAGCAGCGCTCACATCCTGTGCCCCTCGTAATAGGGGAACGAGTCTCCACAACGGGCTTAGTAACATCGCCGGCCGTGTAGCTCAGCCTATCTGGCTGCCGGTGCCCTCTGCAACGCTTCATCGCTCACCACACGCCACGCAGTTCAGCGATACATACGCCATTCCCACGGCGCGTATCCGACCTCAGGCACCCTTCTGGTCATGACCGTTGGCTGTAGAAGGGTCCTAAAAGACGCCCTAGGGTGTCACCGGCGCATGAGCCAGGTCTTAACAGGATCTTAACATTAACATGGTACCATCTCTTAGATAACTAGAACTAACCGGGTATCCACGATGAAGTCGGGAGCACATTGACAGGGGGAGAGGGCAGAAGTAGCAATGCGAACCGCGCAGGCCAGCGAGACAACAGGGAAGAGCCGGAGGCCTGCCACGCGGATCAGGCAGGCGTCATGCGCGGCTATGGATCACGACGTGACCGACCTCGAAAAGAGGTCGGTCTTCCGTTATAGGGTAAGGTGATGCCTATGGACACAGAAGTCGAATGCTAGCTGATCGTTGTGCCCCCGCTCGAGGGGCGAAAAGCAGAAGAGAATGGCAGAAAAAGGAGAGTAACATGAAAAGGATCTTATGTACCTTGTTTGCCCTGGCATTGGTCCTGAGCCTGGGAGTGACAACGGCGCCGCCATCGGCAGCCGCGGACTCAGGGTACAGCTTTGAGCTCGGGACAGCCATTATCAACGTCCCCGGGGACTACGAGACCATCCAGGAGGCTGTCGATGCTGCGGTGCCGGGCAACATAATCGTGGTAGCCGCGGGAGAATACGACGGCTTCCAGGTGCTGGGAAAGCAGAACATAAGCATAGTGAGCACCGCGGGAGCAAAGGTTACCAGCGCGAATGTCACTTCGATCAACCGCGGGCCGATAGAGGATGCACTGAGTATGGCCGCGGTGAAGGACTCGCAGGACATCATCATCAGCGGCATCGGTTTCAACGGAGCCGCCCTGACTGAGGGAGACGCGGTCGTAGGCATTGCCTACGTTAATAGCACCGGTAGAGTCGTGAACCTGACAGTCGAGAACACCGTCGGTGCGCAGTTAGGAGCGGGCGTAGCCATTATCGGCGATGCGGGCGCGTCCCGGGTGGATCTGTTAGGGGTCACCGTCGAAAACTCCATGGCAGGCGTTATCGTATGGGACGCCGAGGCCGATCTCGACGGTTGCACGATCACGGGGATGAAGCCCAACGGGGGCTTCGGCATCATCGCCGCGGGGGCAGGCATCGTGATAGGTATACCGGGAGAGCAGTGGTCGGGCCCGTCGAATGTAAAGGTCAAGGGGTCCAAGGTGTCCGACAACAACTCCGTAGGAATCTATGTCTGCGACGGATCCGTTCTGGAAGCGCACTTCAACCGCATCTTCGGCAACACGCTGTTCGGTGTGGTGAACGACGGAGCCGAGGTAGTGGACGCGAGGCACAACTGGTGGGGCACTGCCGCAGGGCCGTTTCACCCGACGCTCAATCCTGCCGGCGTGGGCAACAACGCCGTCAGTGACGGGGTGACCTTCGAGGACTGGACTATGTCCGAGGTGGTAACACAGATACTCACCAAAGATGGCCGCGTAGACGCCCTGGCGCAGGCAGACACCGCGGTTCATGTGAAGCTAAAGAGCTCATCCGTAAGCTTCGACTACGCCGCCAATACTGCCGATCTTGGTGATTGGCAGATCATCACGACGGTGGCTGTCACCGATTATCCCGGAAACCCCGCTGATGCGGATCCCTCGGGGTTCATCTCGCTGCACTCGTGGATCGATGTCAACGTCTCGAATCCTGAGGTGGTAGAGGAAGTCGAGATACGGCTCTACTATAAAGAGGATGCAATATCAGACATTCCCCAGATTCTGGGGCAAAGGCTGCAGCTGATGTGGCTGGATGGCAAAGAATGGAGGCAGTTCTCAGCCCAAGATCGCGGAGTCAGTTCCACAGACCTGGACGGCTACAGCGGTTACATGTGGGTGAAACTGACCGCCACTACGACGCCGGATCTGACCTACCTGCGGGGAGGGGAATTCGGCGGCTATGGAGGTCCGACCGAAATCGGCGGGATCTGTGGTGGTGGCCTGTCCTCTGCCATACCAGTAGGCCTATTGTGTATCGTCTGCTGCTACCTCAGCCTGCGGAACCGATATGGCAGGAGGGACAGACACGCTGCGGGAGGTCAGTGACACGGCGCCGGTGCCTGACAGCTGAGCCCGGGGCTTGTGTCGCTCTATTGTGAAACCGGGACTCCAGCAAGCCGAGTTCATGCCCGGGCACTAGGCTTCGAGGACAGTAGTGAGCAAGAGCTTGGTCGACGCAACGGCGAAGGATGATGAACTGGACCTGCGATCGGCAGTCCCGGAAGGGTGCTAGAGCATAACGCGGAGCTCAGCAGTATGCAGGAGGCGTCGCAGTGAATGAAACACGGTTGAGAGCCGTGTTCCCGCCACGGCTCTCAACCCGGGAATCCCCCGTGCGGCTGCGGGTGGGCCACCCCGTCGTGGCGCGGCCTATCAGAGTTGAATGGGCCAGGTGGCAGTCTCGCCTTGACCGTCCGGGTCATGCAATGCTGGTCGGGACTATGTCAAGGCTCAGGTGTATACTTGATGTGATACCGTTGTTACCGGGAAGCCATTGATGACGGCACGGGATGGAAGACAGAATGGTTGCAGGACAACTACAGAGGCCGTAGAAGGAGGAAACCATGAAGAGAGTATTCAGTATTCTACTTGCGGTGATGCTGGTGCTGAGCCTGGGAGCCGCGACGGGGAAGCCGGTGGCGGCACAGAACAGCACCATCAATGTGCCCGGTGACTACCCGACCATCCAGGAAGCGATTGCTGCCGCCTCGAATGGCGACACCATCGTGGTGGCTGCCGGGTCCTATAAGGAGAATGTTACCGTCGACAGGTCGTTGACGCTCAGGGGTGCGCAGGCCGGGGTGGACGCAAGAAACCGTACTGGCGCTGAGGCGATCATCGAGCCAGATGAAGGAGCGGGGATCAGGATACTGACCGTTGCTGACCGCGTCGTGGTGATAGACGGCTTCACGGTGCGCCACACGCTCCACGGAATCACGACTCCGGAACTCGGGGTAATGGCAGCCGATATCACAGTCAAGAATGTGCGTGTCCTGAACTCCAGTGAATTCGGGATCAGCCTCACATTCACAGAAAAGACAACAGTTGAGAACTGCTACGTAGAGGGTCTCAAATACGGCATCAACGCGGGTGCCCTTGAGCCAGCCCGTCCGACCGAGGCGGTCTTCAGGCACAACGAGGTCGTCAATACCAGGTTCGGCATCACCGGGTATCTCCAGGACTCATTGATCGAGGACAACCTCGTCAGAGACTTCACTCAGGGCGGAGTAGGCATCAGCGGACAGTTCCTCAACACGGAGATCAAGGACAACACAGTAACCGGCTACACAGGGGCAGGGGGCGCGGCATTGACTTTCGAATCGCACTACGGCCGGGAGCTTTCCAGGAACGTCAGAGTGGTGGGCAACACTTTCAGCAACAATCGCATCGGTGTCTACGTGTGGGCTTCGCAGACAGAGCTTGTTGGAATAGCAGTGAATTTCAACAACATCTTCGGCAACAGCTACCGGGGCGCGCTGAACGATAGTGGGCAGATGCTGGACGCCGCCCGGAACTGGTGGGGGGCAAAAGACGGACCGCGCGGAGCCGGCCCGGGCACCGGCGATTACGTCTCCGCCAGGACGGTGTTCGAGTCCTGGCTAGGTGCTCCCCTGGTAAGCGTGAAGACCGTAACCGTGACCGACGGGATTATGTACGTCAGGGCTGAGGCCGACGCCGAGGTTGGAGTAAACGGCACAGCGACGGTGACCATTGCCAGCTACGGTGACAATCCCGGCGACGCCCCAATATGCCTGACGCCACTGGATAAGTACATCGATGTCTATGCTCCTGATACAGGAGATTTGGAAGGGATCGAGATAAGGCTTTACTACACCGGTTCTGAAGTAGCTGCGGCCGGAGTCGACGAGGAACCTCTCCGGCTCTTCTGGTGGGATGGCACAGAGTGGGTCCAGTGCTCCGACGGCGGAGTCGATACCGACGGGGACAGCGGCTACAGCGGCCATATCTGGGCAAGGATCACAGAGGACAGCGTCCCGAGACTGGCGCAGTTGACCGGCACGCCATTTGCTGGCTACGAGTTGCCTCCTCCGCTGCCCTATATCGCTACCGCCGAGCTTCCCGGTGGCCGGGTGGGAGTCACCTACGAAGCGACCGTTCATGGATGCGGCGGCGCCGAGCCTTACACGTGGGCAGTGGTGGATGGCGCTTTGCCCGATGGACTGGCGCAAGACGTTGATACCGGCATCATCTCAGGCACGCCAACCAGAGCAGGTGTTTTCGGCTTCACCGTCGAAGTCACCGATGCCGCGCAGGCCACGGCAACCGCCGAGCTTTCGATTACTATTCCTGAGCCGCTTCCCTGCTTCATTGCCACAGCGGCCTACGGTAGTAACACAGCACAGGAGATAGATGTCCTGAGAGAGTTTCGGGATTCGGTCATGCTGTCTAACAGGCTAGGCACCGGATTCGTGGCCATATACTACAGAACGAGCCCTGCCGCAGCCGGGTTCATCTCCCGGCACGAGGGCCTGAGAACCCTGGTCAGGGTGACCCTCATCGACCCGATCGTGAGAATACTGGACCGGACCCGCGACTCATGGGCTGAGAGAAACTGATGGCATAAGGCTCCCGTCAGCCTTCAGTGAGAAACCAGAAGACTGGAGAGAAGTGACAAGAGGGCCGCGGCTGAACTGCGGCCCTCACTCCATTGTGGGCGATACCCCGACCCGACTCAGAGAAGATGTCCGAGCCCACAGCAGATGCTATACTATGCTGCTGGTCTGGGGTCAGGGGATTCACATATACAGGAATCGACCCGCCCCGCTTCGATCATATCTTGAGCAAGGAGGCATAATGAGGACAAAGCAGCAATACATCGAGGGACTGGGAAGGATGAGGCGAAACGTATACTTCAACGGCGAACTAATCGACCGCACAGACGAACTGCAGATGGACTGCATCAACACCATCGGCACGACATTCGATGAAGCCGCCAAGCCCGAGAACCGCGACCTGTGCACTGCGATCTCTCACCTCAGTGGCGAGCGCATCAACCGCTTCACCCACATCCACCAGAGCACCGACGATCTGCACCGGAAGCAGGACATGACCCGCATGCTCTGCCAGAAGGTAGGAGGTTGCATACAGCGGTGTATGGGCATTGACGCCACCAATGCCGTCTACAACGTGTCCTACGAAGCAGACAAGATGAACAACGGGGCCACGCAGTATCACGAGAATTTCAAGAAGTGGCTCCTGCGCTTCCAGGCGGAGGACCTGGTAGGCTGCTGTGCTCAGACCGACGTTAAAGGGGACAGGTTAGTGAGGCCTGCCGACCAGCCCGACCCGGATGCCTACGTCAGGATCAAAGAGAGGCGCAGCGACGGCATCATCGTGAGCGGCTGCAAGCTTCACATCTCGGAGGCATCGGTAGCCGACGAGGTGCTGGTTGTGCCGACGCGAGCTCTGAGGCCCGAGGACAAAGACTACGCCGTCGCCTTCGCGGTCCCCGGCGACTGGGAAGGACTCAAGCAGGTGGTCACCATCCATAACCTCAGGCCGAGGGAGCATTTCAGGCGTGGCTTTCACCCGGGTGCTACCGACTCCTACTTGATCTTCGATGCTTGCTTCGTTCCCTGGGAGAGGGTCTTCCTCGCCGGAGAGCACCTGCACGGGGGCGCGCTGGCGCTGCTCTTCGCACTCTTCCATCGCCACTCATACTCGGGCTGCAAGCCGGCTATCGGCGACATCATCCTGGGAACCGCGGCGCTTGCTGCCGAGGTTAACAACATCCACAAGACGCCCCACGTACGTGAGAAGCTATCGGAGATCATCCTGACCACCGAACTCGGTTATGCCGCGGGATACACAGCTTCCGCCCTCGGAAAGCCGGAGGTTTTTATCCCCGGAATAGGGTTCGTCCCCTACGGTCCCGGTTCGTACATACCCAACTCCATCTACTGCAATGTAGGGCGCTGCCTGACGGGCGAAGCCGTATACCACGAGGCGGAGATGCTATGCGATATCGCCGGCGGCGTGGTTGCCACGTTCCCTCACGAGAAGGACTTCCTGAATCCTGAGACCGGTGACCTACTGTTGAAATACACGAAGCGCAACCCCAACATGCCGGTTGAGGACCAGGCGCAGTTCTGGCGCTACCTGGGAGACGTGCTCTGCTCGGCCAGCGGAGGGATCAGCAATGTGGGCAACTATCACGGCGGAGGCTCACCTATAATGGAGCAGATCGCCATAACCACCCAGTACGACGTCGAATCCAGAAAGAAGCTCGTGAAACACCTTGCGGGCATGAGCGGCGGCGATAAAGACGCCCTGAGTAGAAGCATCACGCAGCCGAGCGAGCCAGCCGGCCAGCCTTCAAGGTAGAGACCCGCAAGGTCGTTGCCGAGGTAACAGAATGGCAGGGGGAGAAAATAGAGTCCGCCGATTGATCCATCTTGTGTTACGTACAGGGCCGAAGCTAACACCCCACAGTCTATTCTAATCGAATAATGAGCCTGAAGGAAAGGGTTCAGGCAACCCGTTGGGCAGGTCTTATGATCTGCTCAAACAGCTTGGAACGAGCATTCACCATCCTTTCTGCGAATTCATTGTCACTCATCTGATCTGCGATTGCCGCGAGGTGTTCCAAGGTCAAGCCGGGACGCAGGTAGCGCTCAATGAGGTGGACCCCATTGGCTGGACAGGGTAGGGGCAGTGTTAAGGTGGGGTACTGCTATCCCTAAGGGGTATGGTGTTAGGGATTCTACCATACCTGCATTGGTAGCTTCCAGCGGCGTTGAGACGAATACTTCTGCCGGGGTCTTGTAGCCCAGAGCCTGGTGTGGCCGTTCATTGTTGTAGAAGTGGAAGTACTGGCCAAGGCTGCGTCTGGCCTCTCTGCCGTCCTGATAGGCCTTCAAGTATACCTCTTCGTACTTCAGCGTCCGCCACAGTCTCTCGATGAACAGATTGTCGTTGTAGCTTCCTTTGCCATCCATGCTGATTCTGGCCCCATGCTGCTCTAGCAGCCCCGTGAATGCTTCACTGGTAAACTGGGCGCCCTGGTCGGTATTGAATATCTCTGGCTTCCCCTCCC
>JBLRXG010000003.1:0-20975 GCA_047920855.1 Dehalococcoidia bacterium
GTTGATCGGTTCCGCGGACTCAACCCACAACTGCCGAGCGGATGTAGACTGAATCTTGTACTGGGGAAAAGCTGCGCTCATATTCTGGAACAGGTTCGCCACAGAGTCCGAGAGGGCCAGACGGAGCACACTCTTGCCCTGAACCGGTTGCAGAAGATCGGCTGTACGTTCTGATCTAACAATCCGCCCTCTCACGATGAAGGCAATGCGCTCACAGAGCCGCTCGGCTTCTTCAATATAGTGGGTTGTGAGGAAGATGGTGATTTCCCCGGCTATGGAGATCGGAGATTATCTGCCGCACCTGGCGCGCGCTGGCCACGTCTATACCGGTGGCCAGTTCGTCCAAAAACAAGATGGGCGGCTCGTGTATCATGCCAGCGGCGAAAGTGAGCTTGCGCTTCATGCCCTTGGAGTAGGTCTCGAACTTGCGGTCCGCGGCAGCGGTGAGGCCAAATACATCAAGCAGTTCGCGCGCGCCTCTGACGACGCCGCTTAGGTACACCGTAGAGCGCCGCGTAGAATGAGAGGTTCTCATATCCCGTCAACTCGGGATAGAGGTTGCTCTCGTCGGGAACTGTGCCGACCAGGTGCTGGCCCGCTTTCGGGTTATGCGTGCAGTCGATACCGCCGATGCGGATAGTTCCCGCATCAGGACGGGCCAGACCTGTCAGCAGGGTAATCGTCGTCGCCTTGCCAGCGCCGTTTGGGCCCAGAAAGCCGAACAACTCACCTTCGCTCACATCAAAGCTGATGCCATCCACGGCGAGAACCTCGCCGTAGCGCTTGGTAAGCCCGGCTACTTCTATGATCGCGCTGTTATGCGATGGCAATATAGGTATGCCTAGTCCTTCTTCTTGAGTTCAGCTATATGTTCCTCCACGGCCCCGGCCTCAGCCCTGAGCTGTCTGAGGTACTCCTCGAGCCCTTCGACGATCTCTTCCCTGGTGCGAAACCGCCTCGGTGCGTGGCCGGAGCCACAGCAACAACCCTGCAGGTGATGGTAGGCAGGTGCAGGCATGGCGTGTCGCTCGCAGCCACATTCAGCACTATGACACATTCTATTCCCTCCTTTCATGACAATGCTCTCTACACAACTGCTCACCTTGAGGCTCCTCAGCACCGAGAACCGCTGAGACGAGCACACGCGATCTCTTCAGCGCGTCCTGGTTGACGAAGTAGTGCACATGATAGCCCCGCCGCTCTCCCTTCACCAGTCCGATACCCTTCAGCACCCGCAAGTGTTGCGACACCGCCGACTGTGATATACCAAGGAGACCGGCAAGAGCATTGACGCAGAGTGCGTCCGGGCGACGCTGGCGCTGTAGGTGCTTCAGGAGCCTCAACCGTGTCGGGTCAGCAAGCACACTGAAGAGTGCCGCCTGCTCGTCGATGTCCTCCTGCAATTGTGCTCGACCTTCCATGCTTATATAAGTATTCACTTATATACTTATATTATCATCCGGAAGATGAGCTGTCAACAGCGGCGGTGCTCTGGCCAGGACAGTCCATGGTGAATCGCGTCGGCCGCCGGTGCTATAATCACCGCCGTACGAGAATTCCGCAAGACCTTCGGACTATCATGGCAGTATTGCAGATACGGACCTTGCCCGACCCCGTGTTAAGGCAGAGAGCAAAGAGAGTGAGCCGGATCGACGGTTCAGTTCAGCGTATTATTGATGACATGATCGACACCATGCGGGCCAACGGCGGTGTTGGCCTCGCCGCGCCCCAAATAGGTGTACCATTGCGCATAGCAGTGATCGGCATGCCCGACGAGGAGATCATCACACTGATCAACCCCGTCATAGTAAGGAGAACAGGCGAGCGCGCCCTCACTGAAGGGTGCTTGTCGATGCCGGGCTATCACGGAGAGATAAAGAGATCGCTGCTGGTCAAGGTGAAGGCTCAGGACCGCCAGGGCAGGGAGATACGCGTCAGGGGCGAGGGCCTACTCGCGCAGGTACTGGAACACGAGATCGACCACCTCAACGGCGCATTATATGTCGACCACTTGGAGAGCCATGACCACCTCTATACCAACGAGGATACCGAAGACTCTCTATGATCCGGCTCCTCAGGCGATCGTTCTCAGCCGGCGAGAACACCCTGGCATACAGGTTCAGAAGGCTGTGTCAGCGCCTGGTTCGTGGCGTCGAGGCCCATGGCGATGTGAGACGATCTCGTCAGAGCTATGGTGACGGTCCAGCTACTCTAAGCCAAAGCCTTCTGCGCCACGGCTTCACCAAGGCAATCCCCAAACCGCTTACCACATCGCCAACCAGAGGTAAGACGTGACGAGGGTGATTGGAGACCCATAGTAGTGCGGACATATTCTCTGCTGGTGGACGGGGAGCAAGTCATCACGGCCAGCTACCGGCAGGTGCGGGACAGACCCACTGCCAGCACTACCACAACGATAATGAGCACGGTCCATATCGTGACGGGAGTACGCCTGCTGGCTCTGGCCAGCCTGCGTTCGGACGCTCTCCTTCTTCGTCTGCTGCCCATGTCTCTCCCGGAGAGCAGTAAGGGCTCAGTCTCCGTTACGCTTCAGCGGCGGGGCGTACACCCGACTATCAGATCTCCGGCTTTCTTGTGTGCCAGTCGGTAGCCTGCTCGTAGGCATACGAGATGCGCAGCAGCGTCTCCTCATCGAAGGGTTTGCCTATAATCTGGACACCTATGGGCAGGTTGCCGGCAAACCCACCCGGTACGGATATGGCCGGTACTCCGGCTATATTTATGGGCAGAGTACATACATCGCTCAGGTACATCTGCACCGGATCCTCGAGCTTCTCACCGAGTTTGAAGGGAACGGTGGGCGATGTAGGGGTTATCAGGGCATCGTATCGCTCAAACGCCAGGTCGAATTCGCGCACTATGAGTGTGCGCACCTTCTGTGCTTTCAGGTAGTACGCGTCGTGATAGCCGGCGGACAGGGCGTATGTGCCCAGCATTATGCGCCTCTTGACCTCGGCCCCGAAGCCCTCCTCTCGTGTCCTCTCAGTCGCCTCAATCACGTTTCTGGCATCCGACACGCAGAAGCCGTATTTCACCCCGTCGTAGCGAGCCAGATTTGCCGAGGCTTCCGAAGGAGCAAGTATATAGAAGGCAGTCAGTGCATACTTGGTGTAAGGCAGGGAGGCTCCCCAATCTACCTCGGCACCCAACTCGTGTAGCTTCTCTACAGCCGCTTCCAGAGCGGCCCTGACCTCAGGCTCCATCCCCTCAACAAGATACTCCTTGGGCACGCCCAGCTTCAGTCCCTTAACATCGGGAATCAGTTTCCGGGTGTAATCCGGCACAGGATGAGGCACAGAAGTCGAGTCCCTGCGGTCGTATCCGGCTATGGCATTCATCACCAGGGCGCAGTCGGTGACATCCCTGGTCATCGGCCCGATCTGATCCAGAGAACTGGCGAAAGCGATGAGACCGAAGCGGCTTACACGACCGTACGTTGGCTTGAGTCCTACCACGTTGCAGAATCCGGCAGGCTGCCGGGTGCTGCCTCCTGTGTCTGATCCCAGAGCATAGATAGCTTCACCAGCGGACACCGCCGCCGCCGAGCCGCCGCTGCTCCCTCCGGGAACGCGACTCAAGTCCCAGGGGTTCCGGGTGGGAAAGAAGGCCGAGTGCTCGTTGGATGAACCCATCGCGAACTCGTCCATATTCGCCTTTGCCACTATCACCGCATTCTCTGACTTCAGCCTGTCTATCACAGTGGCATCATAAGTAGGCACGAAGTTCTCGAGCATCTTCGAACCGCACGTCGTCCTTATGCCTTTGGTGCAGACAACGTCCTTGATAATTGCGGGTATGCCGCTCAAGGGGGTAATCTCACCACCAGTTCTGATATGATTGTCGACTCTCTCTGCCTCTGCCAGGGCGGTGTTCTCGACTACAGTGACACAGGCACGCACCTTTCCGTCTATCTCGGAGATACGCTTCAGCACAGACTTCGTGAGTTCGACCGACGAAATCTGCCTGCTCTTAAGAAGCTCGTGAGCCTCATGGATGGTCAGCTGGTTCAGTTCTTGCACCTGCATAAGACGAGCACCTGCATTTTTCAGACTCCAGGCCACTCTGGCTCCGTTGTCGCCCACCCCTCTTCACCTGTTCACATGCGCGTCGCTACCGGATAGCCTCGGGCAATGCGCGGGCTACATAGGGTAGCGCCGAATACCGACCGCGATTGCCGGAGACATGTCGGTTATATACAATCTACATTCACTCCAGGATCGCCTGAACCCGGAAGCATTTCTCAGCCTGTCTTGGCGCGTTTGATAGCGCGTCGTCCTGCGAGTACTCCTCGACGACCTCATCCTTCCTCAGGACATTCTGAAGCGGGTTGATATGGGCCGCCGGCGGCACGCCCGTCGTATCCAGTTGCTCAAGTATCTCGAAGTACTCCAGCATCCTGGACATCTGAACGCTCAGTTTTTCGACCTCCTCCTCTGCCAATCCAATACGCGCGAGGCGGCCGATGTTCCTGACCGAATCATGACCGAGTTTCTTCTTGACCATGTTCATTTGGTGATTATAGCATCTGGGCCCGATCATAACTGGCAGAGCCGGGATCGTGAGTGGTGTCTCTACTCTGCGTAACCCCTCCCAGCCAGAGCGCTGCAACATACCTGTCATCATACGTGACCGGCAACCTTCCTGTCACTGACTTAAGAGCCTTGTTGCCATCACAGAAGCGGTGTACTATGATTTCCAGAGCGAGTCACAATGAGCGACACTGGCGGTCGGACACCCGAAGAGAACCGCGAGCGGGTCTCGGCGGCTGATTCGCTGAAAGCGAGATAACCGATGCCCGGATGACCAGTTCTCGAGACTTGTGGAAGAGTGGATTCCTGGCCGGGGTGAAGCGGGGCGGACGTAGCTTCCTGTGGATATGCAAGATAGTCATCCCGGTTTCACTGCTGACCACTCTCCTGCAGTGGACGGGTTGGCTTGATCGACTCAGCTTCCTGTTCGCTCCCTTGATGAGCTTCATCAACCTGCCCCCCCAGGCAGCTCTGCCCATCATCAGCGCCATGCTCACTAACCTTTACGTCGCCATCGCCGCTATGACCCCTCTACCCTTCACCGTTGAGCAGATGACCCTCATCGCCATATTCACCTTGATCTGCCATAACCTCATCACCGAGGGGATTGTGCAGCACAGATCCGGGATGAACGTCATCAAGATAACGGCGATTCGCTTCGCGGCAGCTGTACTCACTGTCTTTATCGTCTCTCAGTTCTTCGGTGATACGGGGGAAGCGGTTGAGGTCTCGGCTCAACTGACCCATGACACGCCGCTTCATGCAGCCATCAGGGCTTGGGGGATGAGCTTGATAATCCTGCTGCTGAAAATCCTGGGCATAGTAATGACCATTATGATAATGCTTGATCTATCCGAATCGCTGGGCTGGACAGAGCGCCTCGTACGGGCTTTCCGCCCCCTGATGGGAGTTCTCGGTCTCTCGGAGCAGAGTGCGGCCCTGTGGGTGACCAGCGCCGCATTCGGCTTGATGTACGGAGGAGCCGTCACTATTGACAGGGCTAAGAAGGGGAACCTGGGCAAGCAGGAGTTGGAACGTCTTCACATCTCAATTGCCATCAACCACGGCCTCGTGGAAGACCCTGCTCTGTTTCTGGCATTGGCGCTGAATCCCCTGTGGCTATGGGGGCCAAAATTGGTCACCGCCATAGTTGCAGTGCAACTCTACCGCGCCGTACAGCACCTCAGGGGCAGGCTGCGGAGCTAAGACGCATGCAACCCGGCATCGCCCGCAAGGCTCTGCCCCATCCGCAGCGTATGAGGCTGTGGAACAAACTGCCGGGCAAGAGGCCTGTCCGCTGCTAAGCCAGGAAGAAACGCATATAGATCGCTATCGCTCCTATCACAATCAGCCAGATGCCCACCAGATAATTGAGGATCTTAGGGAAGATCAGCACTATGATACCGAAGATCAGGCTGATTATTCCCCCGACCAGTCCCAGATTAAGAATTCCCATGGATTGTCACCTCCTGTCAACAAGGTTACTCAAGTATGCCATGAGGATGATCATCACGCAATAGCCAATGGGTCCGGCCTCAAGAAAGACGCTTCTCATAGCTAAGGAGGTATGAAGGGCTTGAACTCGTGTATGGCTCCGAGTAAAATGGCAGTGCCATGATCGGCTTTGAGCACATGAGGAGAATATCCCGCGTGTCCCCGTCCAGGATCGTGTTTATGGTGATGGATGGCGTGGGCGGCCTGCCGCACCCTGAGACCGGCAGAACAGAACTGGAATGCGCCAGGAAGCCGAATCTGGATCGCATAGCCAGGGACTCGCTGTGTGGACTGACCGACCCCATCGGCCCGGGAATAACACCCGGGAGCGCGCCGGGGCATCTGGCTCTCTTCGGATATGACCCGGTTCTCTATGACGTCGGCCGCGGAATTGTGGAGGCACTGGGGATCGACCTTGATCTGGAACCCGGTGACGTTGCCGTCAGGGGGAACTTCTGCACCATAGATGACAACGATGTCATCACCGACAGGAGAGCGGGACGTCTTTCCACGGCAAGAAACGCTGAGTTGTGCCGATTGCTGAGCGATATAGCTGTGAACGAAGCATCCATATTCGTGTTTCCGGTCAAAGAGCATAGATTCGTTCTCGTACTACGCGGCCAAGGGTTATCGCCTGAGGTTACCGATTCTGATCCCCAGCAAGCAGGACTATCTCCAAAGAGGGTGGAGCCGCTGTCGCCTCAGGCACAGCGAACCGCAGAAGTTGCCAACCGGTTCGTTGCTGAAGCACGAACTCGCCTTCTGCAGGAGGATGCCGCCAACATGGTGCTCCTGCGTGGTTTCTCCCTTCGTCCCGAGATTCCCTCAATACCCGAGATCTACAAACTGAAGCCGGTGGCCATCGCGGCGTATCCGATGTACCGCGGCCTGGCCAGGCTGGTGGGAATGGACGTCCTGCCAACTGGAGAGAGTTTGAAAGACCAGATAGAAACCCTGCGCCAGCATTATGATGGCTACGACTTCTTTTTCGTCCACTATAAGCAGACCGACTCCAAGGGTGAAGACGGCAACTTTCAAGCCAAGGTGGAGGCAATCGAGGAGTTCGACAATGCAATCGCCGACCTACTGCGCCTGGATCCAGAGGTTCTGATCGTCGCCGGAGACCACTCCACCCCGGCAACACTGGCCATGCATAGCTGGCATCCAGTCCCGTTTATGCTCAGGTCCAGATGGTGTCGTCCCGACGGTGTATCGGAGTTCTCAGAACGGGCTTGCCTGGCAGGAGGAATGGGGCGTTTCCCGGCTACGGAGATCATGCCTCTGGCTATGGCCAACGCCCTCAAGCTCGATAAGTTCGGCGCCTAGAGAGAACAGACTCCGCGCGCGAAACACGACAGCTCCGTAACAGGCGACCCCGAGTGTCGCTGTTTGAAGGGCTCAGCCACACAGCCCTTTGGGGATCTGGGCTGAATGCAGACCCTCAGGGGGCACTCTCTGCCCGAAGCGAGCGTCACTGCCTCGTCTGCGTCGTGTCGGCAAGGCCGGCTTCCTCCAGCGCCTCCATGAGGCGCGCGGCTCTGGGATAGCCGATACGGAGACGGCGCTGCAGGAAAGAGGCTGAGACATGCTTATGCTCCTCGGCCAGGCGCATCGCCTGCTCCAGCAGGGGATCGGGGGCGGAGGCTAACCGTCCTCCTGAAACACGATCACCAACCTCGTCGAAGTCCACGGGTTTGACCTCGATCTGTTTCTGGTTTCCCCAGAAGTAGACCAGCCTCTCGATCTCGGCATCGGATACAAGATTGCCCTGGAGGCGCTTGGGCTTGCCCGTCTCGGTGGGCATGTAGAGCATATCGCCCCTGCCCAGTAGTTTCTCCGCTCCTACGAGGTCGAGGATCGTCCTGGAGTCGACCTGAGAGGTGACGGCGAAGCTGATACGGGTGGGGAAGTTGGCCTTGATCAGCCCGGTGACGACGTCCACCGAAGGCCGCTGTGTCGCCACGACGAGATGAATGCCCGTGGCCCGGGACAACTGGGCCAACCGGCACAGCGTGTGCTCAACTTCGTCGAAGGCAGTCATCATCAGATCTGCCAGCTCGTCAATGATGAGGACCAAGTACGGCATCTGCTCACCGGGCGCCCGGTCCTTGTTATAGCCCTCTATATTGCGCGCTCCCACCTGGGCAAACTGGCGATAGCGGCTGTCCATCTCCTGATTAAGCCACCTGAGGGCTTTAACCGCCCTATTGGCATCCACGACTACGGGAGCGAGCAGATGGGGAAGGCCGTTGAAAGTTACCAGTTCTACCCTCTTGGGGTCGATCATTATGAACTTGACATCATCGGGGCTGCTGTGAACGAGCAGGCAGCAGACGACCGAGTTGAGGCACACGGTCTTGCCGCTACCCGTGGCTCCGGCGATAAGCAGATGCGGCATCCTGGTAAGGTCGCCGGCCACCGCCTCACCGCCCGCACCCTTTCCCAGGGCGATGGCCAGTTTCGTGCGGGCGAGCAGCCTCTGGAATGGGGCCGACTCGATCACACTACGCAGAGAGACCGAGCCGAACACGGTGTTGGGGACTTCGATGCCCACAACCGGCTTTCCCGGTACAGGAGCTTCGATCCTGATGCTGGGGGCGGCCAGTGCCAGGGCCAGGTCATTGGCCAGGGATGTGATGCGCTCGACCCTCACCCTGGTTCTAGATACTTCCTCCACCCTCGTCTCATAGCTGCCATCCCTCCCCTTCTCTCTCACTTCCTTGTACTTCTTCGCCCATCCGGGTTCGATGCCGAACTGTGTCACGGTGGGGCCCGTGTTCACCTGCACTACCTTGGCCTCCACTCCATAGCTGGCCAGGGCTTCCTCGATCATCCTCGCGCGCTGGTCGATATCCTCCTTGTCCAGCTTAACCTCGACCGGCTTGTCCAGGATGTCGATCGGCGGGAGTTGCCATCCTCCCGGTGTAAGGATCGGCTCGTATTGGGACCTCCAAGCGGGAGCGGCAATCGTGGGAGAGGGCTCCTCCTGGTGAGGCTCCGCCTCAGCAAGTACCGGTGCTTCGCCGGGGGAAGCTTCCCGGGAGGTGAGATCATCGCGGGAAACCCGAACAGGAGTCACAGTGGGACGAGGACGACGGCGCGGGCGAGGAATCCCGGCGAGTGTGCGCCCACAGGTCCTGAGGGCATTCCAGCAGTGCCCGGGAATGATAATAACTATCCCGAGCGCAACGAGTCCGGCTATTCTAAGCCCTGCCCCGGCACCGGGGGTTCCTGCAATGCCCTGCCCGATCCTTCCTCCCAGATCCGAGACTCCCAGTATTCCCCAGACCGCCAGTGCCAGACATATGCCCCCCATCACCCAATTCCACCAGTGTTTGATAGCGGACAACTGACCGCGCCGTATCACCCAGACAAGGACACCCAGAGCGATGCCGACGATAACCAGTCCCCATCCGAAGAGCGCGAGTACCCGGTCCCGCAGCAGATAGATGAGGACTACGAAAGCGACAACCAGGAGTATCCTGCGTACCGGTGGAGAAGCGATGAAGGCCAAGAACCGCATCCCCGCCGATTGGCTTTGTTTGGCTTTGCGCCTGGGCCCGGATTTGCTCTTTGCCTTAGCCACGTAGTTATGCCCCTAATCTGACGTCTATCGGTAAGTCTTCCCCACATCCACCACCACAGGGATGATAACCGGTCGACGACGGACTCGTTCTTGGAAGAACCTGCCCATGCAGTCCTTCACTCTGGTTTCAACGAATTCGGGTTCGCTCAGACGCCTTCCTGCACTGTCCAGCTCTGCCATCACCGCATCCTGCCCCTTGTCGAGCAGTGACTGATCATCTCCGTCGTCAACGAAGCCTCGTGACGTTATCCGCGGCCTGCCCACCAGTCTGCCTTTCTCACCATCAACGGCGACGCTGACCACAACGACGCCGTCGCGTGAGAGTAGCCTCCGATCACGAAGCACTGCGTCATCCAGTCCGCCGGTCGTCAGTCCGTCTACATAGACGACCCCGGCACCGACGCTGCCGACAACCTCTCCCCCATCCTGCCCCAGCTCGAGCACATCACCGTTCTCAAGAACGAAGACGTTTTCTCTGGGTATGCCCATCTTAACCGCCAGGTCGGCATGCAATTTCAGGTGGCGGTACTCCCCATGAATAGGAACAAAGAACCTCGGCTTGACCAGGTTGAGCAAGAGCTTCAGTTCCTCCCGGCTGGCATGACCGTGAACGTGTACCTGGGTCAGCTTGTCGTAGATCACGCTGGCCCCCTGACGGAAGAGGCTGTCTATCGTCCTGCTGACCAGTGACTCGTTACCGGGGATGGCGGTTGCCGAGATCACCACCGTGTCGCCGGGCACTATCTGGACCTGACTCTGGGGATCTCGATTGGCCATGCGTACCAGGGCTGAGGTAGGCTCGCCCTGGCTTCCGGTGCTCAATACTATGATTCGATGGTGGGGCAGGCTTCTCAATTCGTCCATGCCACACAGGAGGCCGTCCGGAGCCGATAGATAGCCGGTCTTGAGCGCCATTTTCACGATATCCCTCATGCTCCGGCCGGTAACGAACACACGCCGGTCACGCTTGACGGCAACATCGAGAACCTGCTGAATCCGGGATATCAGAGAGGCAAAGGAGGTTACGATCACCCTCCCCTCAGCCTCGCCTATTATCCGGTACAGAGTATCGCTGACCACACTCTCCGAGGGAGTATAGCCCGGCAGTTCCACATAGGTGGAGTCCGATAGAAGCAGCAGAACATCGCTCCCTCCCAGCGCCGCCAGCTGGCTGAAGCTGGTCGGTTCCCCGACCACCGGCGCATAATCGATCTTGAAATCGCCGCTGTGTACCACCACTCCTTGAGGAGTATGAATTATCAGCCCTATGGAATCGGGTATGCTATGACACACGGGGAACGGCTCTATAGTGAAGCTTCCAAGCGTCACCTTGCTTCCGGGGCGGACGGTGTTCAGCTGTGCATCGGACTTCACCGCTCGCTGCCTCAGCCCCACCGATATTAGTTCTCGAGTGAATCTCGTGCTGTAGACGGGGACCTGCAGACGGGACAGAACATGAGACAGCCCTCCGATATGGTCTTCGTGACCGTGGGTTATCACGATCCCCCGAAGGCTACGCCGTTTCTCCAGCAGATAGCTGATATCAGGCAGCAAGAGATCGACCCCAGGCATCTCTTCGCTCGGGAACATTAGCCCGGCATCGATGACGATGATGTCATCGCCACATTCCAGTGCCATCATGTTCTTTCCTATCTCACCCAACCCACCGAGTGGTATTACTCTCAGTTTGTGTGCAGGCATGGTATTCGCTCCTTCATTAGCAGTCCGGACGACGACGCTAGAACAGGCTCAACTGGCGCTCCTGGTCTGCATCCGGAGGCCCTTCCTTGCCTTGAGCCAGTATCTGAGGAATCCTGAGCATATCCTTCTCGATGGTCTGGCGAAGAGAACCTTGATGCAGGGCCGCTGCGGGGTGATACATCGGATAGTACAGAACCCCGTCCAGTTGACGGGGATTCCCGTGAGCCTTGCCTATCGTCTCATTAGGGAAATACCTCGAGAGTGAATGACGTCCAAGGGTGACGATCATCCGCGGCCGAATAAGCTCCACCTGGTGGTCGAGCCACTTGCGGCAAGCCTCTATCTCGGCGGGTAGCGGTTCTCGATTCTGAGGCGGACGGCACTTAACGACATTGGCGATGTAGACCTCTTCCCGACTCAAGCCGATCGAGGCCAGCAACTGCTCCAGGAACTGCCCGGCTGGTCCCACGAAGGGACGCCCCTGCTGGTCTTCGTGCCACCCTGGTGCCTCACCGATGAATAGCAGATCCGCATCTTCGGCCCCTTCACCGGGTACCGCCTGAGTACGATGCTGTGCTAGCTCACACTGCTGGCAAGCCCGGATCTCCTCATACAATCGGGCCAAAGCTGACATCTAGTTTCGATGGTAGCACAAGTACCTTTGTCGGTCAATCGGGACTCCCATCGAGCCGAGAAGCCCGCGGTCACTCGTCCATGTCCTCGTCGTCATCTTGCTCCCAGATAGGCTCCGTGAACTGGTCAATGAACTCGGCGGTGACCTTCTTCGCTATTCTGTCCATCTCCCTGTCGACCTGCTCGGCCAGGCTCTCAAGCACCGTGAAGTCCAGTGTGATGCCCAGCATCTTCGTGAGGATGCCAAGCACAGCCAGCGAGGCCCTGGGATTGGCAATCTGAGTCGCATATCCAGGCACCTCGCCCAGCAGGCAGAGACCCTCCATGCCCCGTTCTCTCGCCATACCCAGGATCAGCCCGTTGAGGCCGGCTATGCGGAGGTTGCCCCTGAGAATCACATCGTGTCTGCTCAGTTCCTCAACCAGGCTGGCAGTTGTAGCCACCCCCCACACCTTCATCTCGTCACTGTGGTGGATGCGCGTCACGGCAGCCGCGCAGGCATATAGCCTCTCCACCGCGAGTCGCTCCGCCACGTCCAGAACGCAGTTGACCAGATCATATCCTTTGGCGACAGGCTGTTCCTCTCCGATGAAGATAACCAGGCCCGTATCGGAGCTATCTGATTCCCAGTAGTAGAACTTGCTCTCAGGAAAGCGCGGGCTTTCCACCACATTGTCCTTCACCGTAACCCCCACCGGTTCAAAGAAGCCGACTGGCTCGATCTCGCCTATTTCCCTTGCCCCTAGCTTGTCCACAAGGTACCTTGCTGCGGTAAGGGAAACGTCGCCTATGCCAGGCCAGGAGGCAAGCATGAAACACCTCTTGGGGCTCGGCTGCTCGTAGAGCTTTATCACGTCCCTCATCTGTCAGTTCCCTTTTGTGGAGACCGATACACGAGGGCAGTACAGCGGCGGAGTGTGCACCATGCTGTAACCCCATGTGGCCTCCCGGCCGATGCCGATAAGCTCCTCCAATACCTTGAACACGTTGCCTGCGATCATGGTATCCTTAACCCGCCCTACTATCTGGCCGTTCTCTACCTTGTAGCCGAGCAAGACGTTACCTCCGAAATCGCCGCTCAGAACATTGCCCTGCCCGGCACCGATGACATGCTCGACGATCAGTCCCTCTCTCATGTCCTCCACCATAGACTCAAACGATACGTCTCCTGGGCCCACGACAATAGAGCTCGTTGCCGGAGTCGGGACACTGCCGCCGACCCTCCTGCCGTTACCGGTGCTCTCAGTACCGGCCAGAGCGGCCGTCTGCAGGTCGTAGAAGAAACGCTTCACCACTCCGCTCTCGACAAGCGGCAGACGTCGGGTGGGCACCCCCTCATCATCGAAAGGACAACTCCTTACTGCGTGGTCCAGGGTGGCATCATCCCACAGGCTCAGCCCTTTGTCCAACAGCCGCTCGTTCTGTCTGCCCTTAAGCGGAGAAGCACCTTCAAGAACCGTCTTGCCACTGAACGCCACAGTAATAGGGCTCAGCAGGGCACTGGCCACCCCGGAAGGCGTGAAGATCACCGGCAGAAGCCCCGCCGACACGGAAGCATTCGCTTTCGCCATGTCAAGCTGCCTCTTGATCCGGCGGGCCATGTCTTCGACACCATACTCGAAACGGCATGAACTATCGCTATCGCCCACAAAGAGCATATCCGTATCTTTGACGAGAACCCCCTGCACGCTGAGGCCAAAGACGCTCTTATCGTACACGCCTTCACCACCCCGCGAGTTGATAAGGGAGACCGAGCTTGTGCTCCTGGTCACATCCACATCGCAGAGGATGCCCGGAGTATGCTCCGTGATCTTATCTATGAGACTCCTCCCTGCCTCAACCATCCTCTCCAGGGACACATCGTCAACCGCGGAGTCGAAGATCCGCACCTCGGAGTGTTCGCTGGACACCGGGAATTCGAAATCGGCCGACCCGCCGAACTCAGATGTCTCCACAGCCATGTCTACCAGGGTTGCCGTATCCACACCACCACCGGCGGTGGCGAAGCCGACTCTGCCCTCCCGGAAGATCCGCAAGGCAACGCTGTTACGCTCTCTGGTCTGAACCTGTCTCAGCCGATTGGCTTCAAACTGCACCTTGACAGAGGAAGGAGAAGACAACGCGAACACCTCGGCCTCATCAGCCACCTTACGCGCAGACCGCAGAATCTCCCCGAGATACTCTTTCCTGGGCCTCATGTTCTACCTTACGAGCAACGCCGACGTTCGAAGACGCAGGCTTCAGACTACAGTCAAGGTGCTGGAGTGCTCCACTATCCTTCCTTTGGGGACGTCCCTTAATCAGGACCTCAGATCCTGCTTTGACCTACTGGCTGTAGCACCGGTGAAGCCGTGATCTCCGCGCAGGGCTGCCGTGCTCACTCGCTCCGTGAGAAAGACCATTTTAGACCGTCCGGGTCTCGTTTTCAAGCTCGGATAACGGACGACCCACAGGCCATATCGAGAGGATACACGTCTACAGCACATCTAACGGCACATAATCACTGCCCTGAACGTTACCAGCCAGGTATCGGTCACGGCAAGCCGTCGTCGCAGGTCACGTCAGCATTCGTAGTTGAGCCCGGGCATTGCAGGTCGTACATGACGAGTGTGACGCACCGTGAGCGGCGAAGGCGGCTCCAGTTTGATTTGTACCTGCCGTTTCAGTATCATGAGCCCCATGGAAGTCGACGGCCTCATCGAGAAGGTCAGCACATATCTATCTGCCGAGGAAGTGGCACTGGTCAAGACGGCCTATGACTTCGCTGCTCAGGCTCATCACGGACAGATGCGCAAGACGGGGGAGCCGTATCTGGAGCATCCTCTCAACACGGCCCTGGCCCTCGTCGACTTTCAGCTTGACGCCGACACCATAGCTGCGGCCCTGTTGCACGATGTCACCGAAGACTGCGGAGTGCCGGCCGACGAGATCCAGGCGAGATTCGGCCCGCAGGTGGCTAGACTGGTTGACGGCGTCACCAAGCTGAACAAGCTCTCACGTCGAACTCGAACTGGTGACACGACGTCCTCTGGCCAGGCGGAGAACCTCCGCAAGATGCTTCTCGCTACTGCCGAAGACCTGCGCGTGATTATCATCAAGCTGTCAGACAGATTACATAACATGCGCACACTGGGAGCTCTGCCGGCAGATAAGAGGCGTGCCATTGCTCGGGAGACACTGGAGATATACGCTCCGCTGGCACACCGCCTGGGGGTGGCACAGGTGAAGTGGCAACTGGAGGACCTGGCTTTTCGCTACCTGGAACCCAGGTCATATCACAAGGTTGCCCGGCTGGTGGCCGGTAAGCGGGCCACCAGGGAGGGCTTCATCGCCGAGATCAGCGAGAAGCTATCAAGGGAACTGGAGACGGCAGGAGTTGAGGCTAAGGTGTCCGGCCGGCCCAAGCATATCTACAGTATATACAGAAAGATGGCAAAGTATGACGCGCTGGGCAAGGAATTCAGCGACATTCATGATCTTTCCGCTCTGAGAGTGCTGGTGAACTCGGTCTCGGACTGCTACAAGGCGCTCGGCGCGATTCATAGTTGCTGGCGTCCCGTTCCCGAGGAGTTTGACGATTTCATCGCCAATCCCAAGAGCAATGGCTATCAGGCCCTACATACTACCGTCATGTGTGAGGGGACAACCCCGCTCGAGATACAGATCCGGACCCATGAAATGCATCGTGTCAACGAGTACGGTGTGGCCGCTCACTGGCTGTACAAGGAGGGAAAAGCGGGCAAGCAGGCCGCTGAGGAAACGGCCTGGCTCCGGCAGCTAGGCGAATGGAGGGAGGAGCTTGAAGGAGAGGACTTCCTGGAGTCCATTAAGACCGATGTTCTCGCGGAGCGTGTTTTCGTCTACACCCCGAAGGGAGAGATCAAGGAGCTGCCGAGGGGCGCCACCCCTCTGGATTTTGCCTTCCGGATCCATACAGACCTCGGCTTTAGATGCATCGGCGCCAAGGTTAACGGCAGGCTGGAACCGTTGAACTACGTTCTGAAGAACGGCGACGTGGTGGAGATCATGACCAGCAGAGGAGAGAGGGGCCCCAGTCTTGACTGGCTCAATCCTGAACTGGGTTATATCAAGACATCTCAGGCGCGCAGCAGGGTTCGTCAGTGGTTCAAGAAGCAGGAACGGGGTCAATGCATCGAGACAGGCAGACAGATTTGGGACAAAGACCTCAAGAAGCTGGTCGCCGGGTCGGCCACCGTCGAGGAAATAGCCCGTCTGCTCGACTATACCGATGCGGATGACCTCTTTGCTGCGCTGGGAAGCGGCAGCATAACCTCTTCTCAGGTAGCGCTCAGGCTGAGTGGAGACCTGGAGCCCGCTAGAGAGGGGATTACGGTCGTCACTCCGCGGAAGGTCAGCCCGGCCAGCATCAACGTGTTGGGGGTGGGCGACCTGCTCACCCGCCTGGCCAACTGCTGTCATCCCTTGCCCGGCGACAAGATCATCGGATATACGACCCGAGGGCGGGGCATTACGGTACACCGCAAGGATTGTCCCAACATAGTCAACGAAGAAGACAGGGAGAGGTTGATCAAGGTGGACTGGGGAGAGGTGGGCCATGTCTATCCCGTCATGATCCAGGTTGGGGCCTGGGACAGAGTTGGCCTTGTCAGGGACATTAGTGCTATCATAGCCGAGGAGAGGGTGAACGTCACCGAGATAAAGGCCACCAATCACCTCGATGACAGCGTTTCCCTCTATTTCACCCTGGAAGTGAAAAACGGCGTCCAATTGAGTAGAATAATGTCCAGGATCTACTCCGTCTGGAACGTAGTAAGTGTGATGAGAAAGGGGGCATAAGTGGCAAGCACTGATCTGAGTAATAGGGCAGCCAGGGCATCCAATAGAAAGCGGCTCCGCAACCGCCTGGTTCGCCGTAGCCTCAAGACCTATCTAGTCAAGGCCAGAAGCGCAGTCGCTGCCGGCGACGAATCGGCATATCAGAGAACGATGATTGCCATAAGCAGCGTGGACAGGGCCGCGAGTAAAGGGATCATCCACAAGAACAAGGCCGCGAGGCTCAAGTCCACCCTGATGAGCAATCTGAACAGCGAACAGCAAGCGACCGGTTGACGCTCTATGGTCATCGAGCCAACTCCGGCGAAGAAGAGACCGGATGCCCGGTTCGTCAGGGGATTGTCGGCGCTCCCGATGTGGAGGTAGCAGCGACCGGGGGCGCCTGTTCCTTTGCCGAAGCTCGATGCAGGAGCGTCCCGGCTGCTGAGCGCCGGGATATGAGCGAGGAGTTGACTCGGAGCTAGCGACTTGTAGGTTACTGCTATGCTAACCCAATTCCAGGCGGTAGGCCGGGCTCTCTTTACCCAGGGTCTGGTCTTCTCCCACGGGGGCAACCTCAGCGTCAAGCTTGGCGAGCATCTGGTTATCACCCACCGCGGCAGCACCCTGGGCTTCATCCAGGAGGGGGATCTGGTGGAGACAGGGATAATCAAGAACAACCGGGTGACACCCCTGGCGTCCAAGGAACTGGAAATCCACCGCTGCATCTACAGGAACACGTCGGCGTCGGCCGTGGTTCACGCTCATCCGCCTTACGCTATCGCCCTGTCGTTTACTGAGAGCGAGATCGTACCCCGCGATCTGGAAGGGCAGGTGCTGCTGTCGAGCGTCCCCGTCCTGAACACAGAGTCAGTGACCAGACTCGATAACCTTGCCGGGGAGATAGCCCGCCTCCTCCTCGAGTACAGGGTCGTCCTGGTGCGGGGCCACGGCACCTTTGCCGCCAGCCAGTTGCTGGAGGAAGCATACTACTACACCTCCGCGCTGGAGCAGAGTTGCAGGCTGCTCTACCTGCTGAAGACCCTGGGGGTGACGCCCCGGTGATCACATCCGATGATCGGCCTATGCATCCCCTCCGCCTCCTCAGTCAGGCGAGAACATACAATACCAATCGGTATATCGGGTGTTCCTTCCCAGAATAACGTCCGAGTAGACCCTTTGTAGATCTGCCGTGACCCGGCCGATCTTGCCTGTCCCTACCTTACGGCGATCGATTTCAAGTATGGGAGCAACGTCGGATGCAGTCCCCGTGAAGAAACACTCGTCGGCCACGTACAGTTCGCTCCTGTCTATCTGCCTTTCTATGGTGCGCACACCCAGTTCGTTTGCAGCCAGCTTGATCACCGTATCCCTGGTAATGCCCATCAGGATGTTCTCGGATGACGGGGGAGTTATCAACTCCCCTCCCATAACCAGGAAGATGTTCTGGCCCGTACCTTCCGAAACATGCCCGCTCTGCGTCAGCATGACTGCCTCGTCGAAACCGTTCTCCATGGCCTCGGTCTTGGCCAGGGCGCTGTTCACATAGAGGCCACAGATCTTTCCCCGCGGCGGGATCATGTTGTCATCCACACGGCGCCACGAGGACACACAGCAACGAACGCCCTTCTCCGTGTCAAGATAGGTCGGAAAAGTGGTCACCACGGCCAGGAAGTCGTCCTCAATATCATGCAGACGTATGGCCAGATTTGCCGCACTCTTGTAGGCCAGCGGACGGATATACACGTCTTCCCGATATTCGCTCTTTGCCAGGAGCTCCGCGGTCAGCCGGCAGAGATCATCTATGGAGTAAGGGAGGCTTATCTTGAGTATGCGGCAGGAGTCGAGCATCCGCTTATAGTGATCCTGGAGCCTGAAGAGACAGAACTGCTTCTTCTCGCTATCCCAGTTACCGCGGATGCCATCGAAGCAGCCCGTACCATAGTGGAGGGCCTGCGTCAGGACGCCGACCCTGGCTTCGGCTAACGGCATGAACTGCTTGCGGAAAAAGGCATAGGGTGGCATATTCCCTCCTTCTTCACTGCTAACTCGTGAAGTCTATCTGAATTATACTTTGGCCCCTCGTCCAACACAAGCTCACGCCCCCCGCTTCCACTGCCCCCCAAGGACAACCGCCAGGCCAGAAGAGCATTCCCGTTCAGATGCTCCTGGCCCACTCAACTGCGTTGACAAAGACCTGCAGACCATCTCCACGATCCGGCACGGACTCCCTGTTCCACCTCGGGTGCTGTGTCCCGCGAACATGACGCTCAGGGTGTGGCATCAGTCCGAACACCCGTCCCGAGGAATCGCATATTCCCGCTGCGTTATCAACGGAACCATTCGGGTTATGCGGATACCCTGCCGAAGTATCTCCTGCTTCATCGGCGTAGCGCAACGCCACATTCAGTCCTCCGGCTACTCCGGTGTCGCAGAACACCCTGCCCTCTCCGTGGGCGACGGGAAGGTACATGCTGCCTATGCCGCTGGTGAATACGCAGGAGGCCGTTGGGTCTGCCTGGAGGTAGACCCAACGGCATTCAAACCTGGCGGAGTCATTGGCGGCTATGGTGATCGATTGGTGGGTGACATCCGCAGATCGCTGCAAGATGCCCGCCTTAAGCAAGACCTGCAGCCCGTTGCAGATGCCCAGGATGAGCTTCCCCTCATCGACGAACCTCTCGATATCCTCTCCTAGCCTTAGCCTGAGCTCATTGGCCAGGATCCTCCCGGCCGAGATGTCATCGCCGTAGGTAAACCCTCCCGGAATGGCCAATATGTGATAATCGGAGAGCACCTTCTCCCGACTCAGCAGTTCATTGACATGCGCGAACTCGATGGCCGAACCGGCCAGTTCGAAGGCGAATGCCGTCTCCATGTCGCAGTTGGTTCCGGGAGCCCGGAGTATCAGCGTTCTTACTTCACACATCTCTCAGCTTCCTACCAGCGCAACGGGCTCTGCCACGCCTCCTTCAGTTCTGCAAGAGAAACCGAGATCACCGTCTCTCCTGAGAGGCCAAACACCTGCAGCCTCCGGCCCTTCGTGACCCGGCCGATGACGGCGCAATCGACGCCGGTCATCGCATCCTCGAACCCGGCCCTGTCTTCGGCCTTCACCTCCACGAGGAAGCGCGTGTTGGATTCGGAGAATAGGATGAAATCGTCCCGGCTCATCGGTTCGCCCAGCGGGACTTGCCTCAGCTGTATGTCCATCCCCAACCCTCCGGCGAACGCCATCTCAGCCGCGGCTACACCTATCCCTCCCTCACTGCAATCGTGACAGGCCATGACCAATCCAAGTTCTGCAGCCTGACTGAGTGCATTCATAAGCGGCTTCCCCCTGGAAGGATCCACCGTTGGTACTCTATTGCCTGTGTAGCCATGCAGGCCATAGTAATGCGAGCCACCCAACTCGTTCCATGTGGTGCCGACAGCGTAGATCAGGTCGCCCTCTTGCTTGCAGTCCATCGAGACGGCCCTGGTCACATCCTTCATCACCGACACCGCAGAGATGAGCAGTGTATGCGGAATGCATATGCTGTGACCCCCGGCCTCGTACTCGTTGTATAGGCTGTCCTTGCCTGATATGAAAGGCGTCCCGTATCCGACCGCTATGTCATAGCATCCCTGCGCCGCCCTTACCAGCGCGCCCAGCCTGTCGGGCCTGTCCGGATTGCCCCAGCAGAAGTTGTCCAGTAGCGCCACCTTATCGAGGCTGCCGCCGACTGCGATGATCTGTCTCAGCGCTTCGTCTATCGCCGAGGCCGCCATCCAGTAAGGATCGATGTCGCCGTACCTGGGGTTTATGCCATTGGAGATGATCACGCCCATGTCCGAATCGAGCACCGGCCTGATGATCGCTGCATCGCCAGGGCCATCGCTGGCTGCTCCGACGAGAGGCTTCATAACGCTGCCGCCCTGCACCTCATGATCGTACTGGCGAACAACCCACTCCTTGGAGCAGACATTCCACGAGCCCAGTATTCGCAGCAGGGCTTGCCCCGGATCCGGAGGCTGAGCAAAGTCCGGCTCCGGGAAGCGCGGCTGCTCCCAGACCGCCTCTCGCTCGATCTGAAGAAGACCATCGTGCAGGAATGCCATCTCGATGTCACCCACCGGGTTGCCATCGTATAATAGCTGCAGACGCCGCTCGTCGGTGAACTCGCCGATGACCGTAGCCTCGACATCCCCGGCCAGGCACACGGCAATCAGTTCCT
>JBLRXG010000004.1:0-19044 GCA_047920855.1 Dehalococcoidia bacterium
CCGTCTCGAGGTGCTCCAGCCCCCTCACGAGGTCGGCCGGGTACTCGTGCAGGCTCGACGCCTCGGCAGCCATGCGGACGGTGCCGTGCGCGACGCCGCCCAGCGTCGTCACGCGCTCGGCCAGCTCGTCGATGAAACTGCCCGTTCCCGCGGCACAGGCCTTGTTCATATGATAGTCGACGACGATTCCGTTTCTCTTGATAACCAGCTTGGAGTCCTGTCCGCCTATCTCTATGATATCTGCCTCTGGATCCAGTTCGGCAGCGGCCCTGGTCTGAGCGGTTATCTCGTTCTTTATCAGGTCTGCCCCGATGAATCCACCGACCAGATATCTGCCCGAGCCCGTGACGCCGACCCCGGCTATCTTGACCTTGTCGGCGCCCTTCTTGAGCAGGTTTCTGAAGACCTGCCTCACGGCTTCCACGGGTCTTCCTGCGGTCATCAGGTAGTGCTTGGCCAGCAGGCGCGTGCCCGATCCGTCCATGATAACGGCCTTGGTGCTGGTCGAGCCCACGTCGACTCCCAGGTAGCCGACCTGTTCATCTTCAACCGTCAGGGTGTCCTGACCGTCCTGCCCTGATACGGGCACAAGGCCGGGCATCTCGTAATAGCTCTGCTTGACGTCGGTCTCGGGCAATGAGATTCTCCCTGACGTCTTGCCTATTGAAAGCAGGGCAGAACCGATGGCCTCCATGTGCAGATAGTCTCCAGGTACAATGACCTCAACGGGGTGTTCGTTCCTGGCCGAGATCATGTCGTTGAGCGACTTGGCCACTGCTGCGTTGGCGGCAACGCCGCCCACAAAGTAGACCGGCTCCAGGAATAACCCCTTCTTCAGGGAAGCGACCATCCGCGCCACGCTTTCGCAAAGCGCATAGAGCATAGCGTCCAGCGGGGCTCCCTTCTGCTGGAGGTGGATGAGGTCGCTCTTGGCAAAGACGCTACAGCGTGCGGCTATCCTGGGCGGAGTGCCCTGGCACTTCAGAGCCAGGCTGGAGAAATCCTCCATGCTGATGCCCAGCCTGTATGCCTGTTGCTCCAGGAACCTGCCCGTTCCCGCGGCGCAGAGAGGATTGGATTCCACCTTCCAGGGCTTTTTCAGGCCGTCCTCGAGCTCTATTACCAGTGTGCTCTGACCGCCGATCGCTATGATGGTCCTGGCATCGGGGTGATGGTGTAGTATCCCTGAGATGATGGCCAGCGAACTGCTATGCTGCGTCCAGCCGAGTTCTCTCGGGATGGCCTCTCTCCCCGAGCCGGACACACCGGCTGCGATGATATCATTGAGGTCGAGGGCTTTGCCCACCCGGGCGATAAGCGAAGTGACGGCTGCTCTGGGCCCGGAGCTTACCTTCTGGGTGTCGAGGCGAACGACTCCACCGTCCTCATCTGTTAGTGCGAGCCTGGCATTGACAGAGCCGATATCTATGCCCAGATAGTAGCCCATTGCGCGGTGAACAATTATAGCAGAAAACGCCCCTAATGACGAAATCCCCGCTTGGGGTGCCGGGGCAGTTCGGTCGATCATGCTGTGAACCTGATATTGGGCTGTCCGGCAATCCTTGACACCATGGGGTGCCTGATATAGTATAGGCTCACGTTTGTCGAAAGCTATGCTGGTACCCACTTGCTAGCTAAGTCATTGGAGGGATAATAATGGACAAGATTGGCCAGGCCATGGAGAGGGCCGGCTTCCCCAGCTGCGACAGCTACGACCTGCCTTCATCGACGAAGACGTTTCCTGACGGGACACACTACCGGGTCGAACTCTCAGGGATAGAAACGCCCAAGGTATTGGTGGCGGCCATCGACGAGGCTAAGAAGCAGGGAGTGCCGTTTCACCGGTCCGTATCTGTGGTGCGGGGTGCATCGATGCTGACCAGGGAGGAGTTGAAGGAGTTTGCCCGCATCGCACACGACAACGAGGTGGAGGTGATAATGACCCCCGGGCCCAGGCCTACCTGGTATATCGGCCGTCAGATCGCGACGCCGGAAGGGGCTATCTCAGGACTGCGCATGAGGGGCATGGAGACGGTCAAACACTACCTCATGGACCTCGATCGCTGCGTCAATATCGGGTTCCGCGGGTTCCTGGTCTGGGACGAGGGGGTATTGTCGCTGCTCGACACCATGAAGCGGAACGGCGACCTTCCTCTTGACGTAATATTCAAGGTCTCCGTGTTTGCAGGGCACGCAAATGCTGCCGGTGTGAAGCTGGTGGAGTCGCTGGGAGCGGGCAGCTGCAACCCGGTGGCGGACCTGACGCTTCCCCAACTGGCATCGATACGGAAGGTTGTGAACCTGCCGCTGGACGTTCACATCCAGCTGTGGACATCTATGGGCGGCTATAACCGGATTTACGAGACGCCTGATATAGCCCGGGTTACCTCGCCCTGCTACTTCAAGATGGAGCCCGGCCCGGGCCTCGGCATGTACATGCCATGGGGGACATCCGAAGACGGGCTGGCGGAACTGGCAAGAGAGAAGATACGATCGACCAAGAACATCATTGAGCTTATTGAGGAAGTGCAGCCTGAACTCAGGGTGTCCAAACACGGTGCGGAAGACCTGATGGTGCCCCTGCCAGCAAGATAATAAAGGAGGTGTCGAAGAAGATGCCAAAGAAGAGCGCGCTCGATTTCATCGAGATGAAGAGGAAAGGGGAGAAGATCACCTTCCTCACTGCTTATGATTACCCCATGGCCAGCTTCTGCGAGAAGGCGGGCATGGATATGGTTCTGGTGGGTGACAGCGCGGCAATGGTGGTGCACGGACTGCCGGGAACGGTGCCCATGACGATGGATCAGATGATCCTGCATTCCCAGGCGGTCAGGCGTGGCGCTCCCAACACATTCGTAATCGGCGATATGCCCTTCCTTTCCTACCAGGTCTCGAGGGAGACCGCCATTGAAAACGCCGGCCGGTTCTTCAAGGAGGCAAGTGTCGATGCCGTCAAACTTGAGGGCGGGCGACGCGTCATCAGACAGATCGAGGGGATAGTGGAGGGTGGTATGCTCGTGATGGGGCATATCGGACTGACTCCACAGAGCTCGGGTCAACTGGGCGGCTTCAAGGCGCAGGGACGCACGGCCGACTCGGCAATGGAGTTGGTGAAGGATGCCCAGGCTATCGAGCAGGCGGGCGCCTTCGCCCTGCTGGTGGAGGCTGTCCCACCCGAGGTAGGCAGGATCATCAGCGAAGCGCTGAAGATTCCGGTGCTGGGAATAGGTGCTGGCATGTACACTAACGGTCAACTGCTGATCGTGGGCGACATGCTGGGCTATTTCGAGGCGTTCACTCCCAAGTTTGTCAAGAAGTATGCCGAACTGGGCGTGACGATTGAGAAAGCCTTTCGTGATTTCGGGGAAGAGGTGAGGAAAGGCAAGTTTCCCGAGGCGAAGCACTGCTACGGGATGCTGGATGGCGAACACGAAAAGCTGCAGACCATGCTCAAAACGGTCCTTCCGGGATAGGCTTCAGGTGTGATTACCGGAGAGGGGCAATGGAAGGGGGTTTGGTGAAGCTGCAACCGGGGGACAGACGGTCTGTCGAACAGGATCAGGTGTGGGTGTTGTCGTCTCAGGCAACTAGGCGCCGGCCAATTCCGCTACCAGAAGCTCCAGGGCCAGCCTGTCGCCGTACCTGCCGGTCTTGATGGCCAGATCTGTCTCCAGCAGCTTGCGATAGACCTGCTTCACGCCCTCCATGTCGTAGAGCCTTGCCTGGCGGAGCGTCTTGTCCAGCGGGTAGCCTGTCAGCCCCAATCTATCCTGAATCTGCGGTCGTGACAGTCCGTGCTCCAGGTCCTTGGCCAGCGCTATCAGACGAAACTGCCTCGTGATCATGACGAGTATGTGAATCGGTTCGACACCATCGTTATACAGGCGGTGAAGCGTTCTGTGGGCCAGCTCGGTACGCCCCTCGGCGACTGCGTCGACCAGGGCGAAGATGCTGGCTTCCTGGGCATGAGTCGAGAGCTTCTTCACATCATCTTCGTCGATGGTCCGGTCCAGGCAATAGAGCAGCAGTTTCTGAATCTCGCCATTCATCGCCCACAGGTCTCCGCCGATGAGTTCTGCAAGTAGGTCCACCGCCGTGGGCGCGATTTTGCCTCCCTCTTCCTTGACTCGCTGATGAATCCAACCTTTTAGCTGCCTGCCCCGCAGCAATGGGAAAGGGCTCACCTCCGCCACCGGCGAGATCTGTTTCAACAGGGGATTGTTCTCCTTGACCTCCCCATCGACAAGTATCAGCGCCGTGGTTGGCGGCATCTGCTTGATGTAATCGCCCATTCCTTCCCATTCCCCGAGGCCGCCCCGGGACTTCGCTTTGACGGAGCGGGCTCGTCCCTGTTTCGCGTCGAAGCGGCTGAGCAGGCCGTCCACGATAACCAGCCGGTGCGACGACAGAAAGGGGAGGGCGCCGCAGTTGCTTTTCAGTTGGTCCAGAGTGAGATTGCGGCCCTCCAGCCTTATGGTGCTGGTCGCCAGCATCTCGCCGTCGCCCAGTCCGGCTTTAATCTTATCCAGGGCCCGGGCAATCGAGAACGCATCCTGTCCGTATAGAACGTGGAGCATTTGCCTCGTATTCTACCACAGTGGCCGGTCGCTCCGGCGGAATGTGCCGTTCGTAGGGGAAGGCCTGTCCTCGCCAGGCTGGTCCCTCTCCCCATCCGGCTTGCACCAGGTGGAGATAGACTCCGCCACCGGAGCCGGGTTCTTTGCTGGCCGAAAAATGGTAGGATTATCGTGATGCAAATCGCCATCATCGGGATGCCGGGGAGCGGCAGGACTACCGTCTTCAATGCCCTGACCGGAGGCGAGGCTGACGTTGCTGCGCATTCGCCCACTCTTGCGCCGAAGACCGGCGTGGCCAAGGTGCCCGATCCGCGACTGCCCGTGCTTCAGGGTGTCTTTCAGCCAAAGAGAACGGTGCCGGCTGAAGTGGCCTACATCGATATCGCGGGCTCCCCGAAGAGCCCTGGTAGAGAAGGCCTGGGAGGCGAGTTGCTGAATACCTTGACCACGGCCGATGCCCTGCTCCAGGTAGTGCGGACGTTTGCCGACGACAGCGTTCCGCATCCCGAGGGAAGCATAGACCCGCAGCGGGACATGGTGGCGCTGGATCTGGAGCTTGCGATCTCCGATCTTTCCATCATGGAGAGAAGGCTAGATAGGCTCGAGACAGGGCTGAAGGGTGCCAGGCCCTCAGATAGGGAAGCCCTTCTCAAGGAGCAACTCTTATTGCAGAGGGTCAGGTCGGAACTGGAGAGCGACGTACCTATAAGAAGGCAGGGCCTGGCTTCAGAAGAACTGAAGATGCTTTCCAACTACCAGTTTCTTACAGCCAAGCCCATGCTGGTGGTTCTCAACGTGGGGGAGGACCAGATAGCGCAGGCATCACAGATGGAACGCGAGATTGGTGCCCTCTACCCGCAGTTTGCCGTGGCAGCGTTCTGCGCCAAGCTCGAGGCAGAACTCGGTCAGCTCAGTGACGCGGAGGCGGCCGAGTTTCGCGAGTCAATGGGGCTGAGCGCAGCGGCGCTCAACCGCGTGATCGGACTCTCCTACAGTCTGCTCGGTCTCATATCGTTCTTCACGACTGCATCTGCGGAGCTAAAAGCGTGGACCATCCCCGTGGGCACTCCCGCGCCCAGGGCAGCGGGGAAGGTGCATACAGACATGGAGAGGGGGTTCATTCGGGCCGAGGTGGTCGGTTTCACCGACATTGAGAGTTGTGGCAGCCTGGCCGAGGCACGCAGAAGAGGGCTGTTGAGGACAGAGGGCAAGAGCTACGTCATCCAGGACGGGGACGTGGTTACCTTCCTTTTCAACGTGTAGCTCTGGCTCCGTGTAGGCTGCGATAATAGCAGCCGGTGAGCATGGTATACTGGGGCCCGTGGGGAAGGCTGCCTGTGATCAGTAGAGATCACAGGTGGTTAGAGCCTTCGATGAACACTAGAGACAGGAGGCAAAGATATGTTTGAGAGAATACTGGTTCCGCTGGATGGCTCGGAGTTGGCTGAGCGAGCACTTCCATATGCCGGGGCGATAGCTAAGAGGCTGGGAAGCGAAGTTGTTCTGCTCACGGTCAGCGGCCCCGGAGACTGCGTGGAGCGCCCTCTCAGGGCATATCTGGAGAAGAGGGCAGATGAACTCCTGTCTCCAAGGGCGAAAGCGAGTTCGCTGGTTCTTGAGGGAGATGCAGCGGAGGAGATACTCAATCTGGCCGAGACCAACTATGTCGACCTGATTGTCATCTCTACCCATGGATGCAGCGGCAGCAGCCGCTGGCCTGTGGGTAGCATCGCCGGCAAGGTGCTGCTGAGGTCACATACGCCCACGCTTCTGGTCAAGCCAGGCGCGCCGGAGACCGCGCTCGATGAGATAGAACTCAGAAGAATCCTTGTTGCTCTGGACGGCTCGCATTTCGCTGAGTCGATCATACCTTGTGTGGAAGGCCTGGCCGTAGGCATGAGTAGCGAGGTATCGCTGCTGCGAGTCGTCGAGCCTGTGAGGCTGCCCCGCCTCGACGCTTACGGACACTGGGACGATCTGGAGAAGTATGAGAAGGATCTATCTACCGAAGCAGAGAAGGAAGCAGAGCGCTACCTGAGTGGGCAAGGGCTTGCGCTACGGCAGAAGGGCGTGAGTGTCACTTCATCCGTGGTTTCGGGGCCGCCAGCGGAGGTATTGCTACAGTATGCCGAGGATCACGACGTTAGCCTCATAGCGCTGTCGACCCACGGCTATTCAGGCATCACCAGGTGGGCCTACGGCAGTGTAGCCTCCAGAATCGTCGAAGGGTCTTCGAGACCGGTCTTGCTGGTGCGCCCTGAGGCGTCACCCGGCGACTAGTTCTCTGCTGTCGTGTTCGGAGCTAGCTTGCGCCAGGGTCGGAGGAACCTTCGGGCCACACCTTGACTCCTGTGGAGAGGCTGGTGCCCTTGTCGACCACGACACCGTCTCCGAGGACGCAACCCTCCGGGACCTCCGACTCCTCTTCGATGCAACAGTCGGAGGCGACCAGGCAGTTCTTCAGCCTGGCTCCTTTTCCGACCCTGCAGTCCGGCCATAGGACGACGCCCTCCAGGATGGCGCCCTCGTCTATGTGGCACCTGTCCCCGAGGACGGCCGGCCCTCTTATGAAGGAGCCTCTGGCAATGGAGCAGAACCCGCCGATTACTGCCGGGCCCTCGATTCGAGCGGAGGGGTGGACTGTGCATTCGGCGCCGAACCGGACCGCTTCACCGTACAGCCGGCAGAGGAGGTCGTGATGCAGTCTAAGGTACTTGTCGGGAGTTCCTATGTCTATCCAGTAGTCATGCGAGGGATAACCATAGATCGGGTGTCCCCCCTCCAGTAGCGGAGGAAAGACATCTCGTTCGAACATGGAGAACGTCTCAGGGACGATATGGCTCAGGATGTCGCGTTCCAGCACATAGATGCCGGCATTGATCATGTTGGTTGTCACCATGTTCCAACTCGGCTTCTCGGTGAAGTGGCGGACCCTGCCCGCGGTGTCCGTCTCAACCACTCCGTAGATGGTGGGGTTGTCCACCGGGGTGAGGGCGAGCGTTGCCATAGCCCTGTTGCGGCGGTGGGCCTGGATCATGTCGCTGAGATCGATATCGGTCAGGATGTCGCCGTTGAAGACCAGAAAGGAATCATCAATGAACCTATCTGCGTTCTTCACCGCACCCGCGGTTCCCAGGGGAAAATCCTCGGTCGAGTAGGTTATCGTTACGCCGAACCGGTCGCCATCGCCGAAGTGCCGCTGAACGCGGTCGGGCAGCTTTCCCACCGCCAGGATCATCTCAAGTATTCCGTGTCTCTTGAGATAGTCTGCGAGGTGTTCGAGGTAGGGACGGTTCAGTATGGGAACCATTACTTTGGGTGTATTGCAGGTGAGGGGACGCAGTCTGGTAGCTTCACCGCCAGCCAGTATGATGGCCTTCATCGAGGGTAAATCTACTCCAGAAGACGCGGGATGGTCAACTCGGAGCGGGCCAGTCCTGGCTTTCGGCTTCGGTCTCCTCTACGGTCGAGGCAGCCGGGAGTGGTCGGGTGCGGGGTGTTAAGGAGTACTTAATCTCACTGGCGGGGAGATGAGCGTCAGGAAGGGATTTCCGACCGCCTCGGGTAATCCCTGCGAGGGGACGAAGAGATTTCGGTGGTGTACCAGACTGCTGCAGGCCTGCACCATGGCATGCCTCGTGTCATTACGGGTCCCGACCTGTCGGTACGAAGCAATCTCGATAGTACAGGGGTTTGCCATGCGGGAGTTGCTGTGTTATCTTCCGGTCATGAAGGTGGTGATGAAGTAATGGAGAGAACTATCAACAGGACTAAGGTGTCTGTCATACAAGGTGACATCACGAAACAGGCCACGGAGGCCATCGTGAATGCTGCCAATCCGGGCCTTATGGGGGGCGGAGGTGTGGACGGCGCGATCCACCGCGCTGGTGGGCCATCCATACTGGACGAGTGCAAGCGAATCGTTGCTGAAAGGGGGAAGCTGCCCACAGGCAAGGCGGTGATCACGGGTGGAGGAAACCTCAGAGCACGGTACGTGATTCACACCGTGGGCCCGGTCTGGTACGGTGGTGACGGAGATGAGGCCGAGCTTCTGAGGAGTTCATATCGGGAGTGTCTCATGCTGGCAACCGCAAAGCAGCTGACTAGTATCTCATTTCCATCTATAAGCACGGGGGCCTACGGTTACCCGTTGGATGAGGCTGCGAAGATTGCGGCTGGCGCCGTGGTCTCGTTTCTCAGGGAGCAGGACACCTCGCTTATGGGTGTTGTCTTCGTGCTGTTCGATGCCAGGTCTTACGATAGCTACGGCTCGGCGCTAAAGGGTATAGCTGACGGTTCGGCGGCGGCATGAACGCGACAGCGCCGCTCGCGATGGTCTCCACGCCAGGGACATGTCAGAGTTAGGCCCTTCTGGTCACATGACGATCGGTTCGCACCGAACGTGACGACGGCTCGGCTTGAGTCTTGCCGGATTCGATATCCGGTTCGACGTGCCATCGAGGTGACGCATCTGTCCCTGAGTGCATCCTGACCGGTGAAAGCGCCTACCGACGTCTGGCGGTCTGTGGATTCAGGGTCTTGTCCGCTGTGTCCCGCAGATCTTCCAGGATCCTGATAATCGTGCGCCTGTCCTCTTCGGCCAGTGGCGAGAACAGCCTGTCGACGAGCTTCATGACTTCCGGTGTCGCCAGCTGATATGCCCGCTCACCCTTGTCCGTAACAACGAGGCGCACTGCCCGGCGGTCGGGCAGGTCTCTGATCCTATCCAGCAGGCCAGCCTGCACCATGCGATCCGCTATCATGCTTACGGTGTTTACCTTGTGGTCCACAAGGCGACCTACGTCAGTCGGTCTTACAGGTTCGTCCAGTTGCTTTATGGCTGCGATAACAGAATACTGCTCGGCCGTGAGTCCGTGCTTGGCCACTGCCTGGTCCTGGCACCTGAAGAGCAGGTCGCGTGTGCGCTGTAATAGCACGAACGCTCGAAAGCTAAGAGTCTCGCCCTTTGGTCTCCTTGCCATGTTCCCCTCCTCGGGGCTTATCGCCCCTCCAGACGTTGTCTACCCCTAATGATGACACAATGAGTGGCTAGTGTCAAGGGTGAGTGTCTCCCATGCTAGGCAGGCGCCAAAGACAGGTGAGGTATTTGACCTTTCCGCCTACGTATGGGTCTTTGTTGGCGGTTACCCTGACTCGTCAACTCGGGTGTCACGGTCGGATCTGCACGGAATCCACGAGGCCCGAGATCAGGACCAGATTATCGGATGGTTTCGGCTGCGGATCGCCCCCGGCGGGTTGCCGCACAAATCGCATTTGCCTAGTCGGTGGGGTTCATAACGCGTCCTATGAAGAGGATGGCGCCGGTCTCCATGTCGCGAATGAGGAAGATGAAGGGGCGGTCGATGGTGACTGCCACGTCGGGATCAGGTGGCATCGCCGTCGGAGCCATGATCACCCCGGTGGCCGCCGCTGCCTCGGTGCCCTCCTCATCAACCGATACAAACGCCTTGTGGACGACGTCGGAGATGAACAGGTCACGTCCGCCCGTCATGCCCGAGAAATCTGCGGTGTTCCAGGTGAAGGCGTCGGACATGCCCATGGCCTGGAGGGTGTACTTGAGATCGAGATCGGACTCGAACTCGAATTTGGGCATGGTCAAGGCGACTCGGGTCCTGCGGAGCGAGTTGATGGTGGCGGCTACGCTGTGAGCATCGAGGTCGTCTTCGAACTCACGGAACCGGCCCGAGTCGGGCAGCAAGATGACCATTGATAGTTCGCCGCTATCATAGAGCAGCTCAACTGCCTGGTGTCCCTGCCCCCGGGCATAGCCGAGCGATTGCGACTGCCTCATCATGAGCACGGTGACCTGTTGGCCATCGAGCAGGTAGAACGGGCCATCGGTGCCCTTGTCGAACGGGTATTTCCAGGCGGCGTCGAAGTAGATGGCGTTGGTGATAACGAGGCGGGTCAGCTCATCGATGGCGCCCCTCGGGATCAGTTGCTCTATGCGCCCTTCGGTCTCGTCGCTGACCCACTTGTTGATGGCAAGGCGCGATGCCTCTGCTTCCTCGATGAAGTCGAGGATTTTCAGTCCGGCGCCGTAGTTCTCGGCCAGGACATCGAGGAAGGATTCGAGAAAGCTGTAGTCCTTCTGGCCCCAGATGGCGTTGACGATGTTGAGTCTGAATCCTTCGCCCTCCTTGCCCGCTGCACCCTCACCCCTAGCGGCCAGTTCGCTGTCGAGCCAGTTGAAGGCCGGGTGCAGGTCTTCCTGTTCGAGGAGGAAACGGAGGGTTGAGGCCATCTGCTCCGCCGTGTCACCTTCTGCTCCGGCATAGGTCATGGCCAGCGCCACCGAGATGCTGTGGGGGGAGTAGAAGAGGTTGTCCTCTTCTCCCCGGAGTTGCCGGTACAACTCGAAGGCGAAGGCGCTGTTCCCCTCGATGAGCAGCGCCTGTTGGGACGGATTGGTGGTGGGTGACTCAATGCGTGGCAGGTCGGACTTGATGGTCTCGGCTACTGCCGGCGTGACCGAGTCCCACGGCGGCGACAGCACTAGTGCTGTCGCCAGTGATACCGCCCCGACCACGATCAGTGTGGATACCAGTCTCTTCTTCATTCAACTCACCTCCCGGGTGCTAGAGTGGCAAGATTCATGGCTGCACTACAGTCTGGTTCGTAACTCCCTCTCGGCGAGCACTCATGGCGCTGAGTGCTCGCCAGGCCCCTCTTATCCCGAGAGGGGAGAACCTCCACTGCGCGAGGCTGAAGCCTCGCACTGCGTTGCGCAGGGTGTTCATGGTTTCCTCTCTCTATCCGTCTGGCGGTTCACTACCTTCTGAGTCCTCGCCGGGAGACGGTTCTATGCTCCCGGGGTCGTCGGGCCAGGTCTCCCCGATCAGATAGTCCTTGGGCTCCCAGGTTGAGTGGGGAAGCTCCACCTCGTTGAGGTATGTGAGATCTTCAAGGCTGTGCATCATCACTTTGGCCTCGGAGATGGTGTAGAGGACATCGCCTATGTAGAGCGACCTGGTGACCGAATATGGTGACCGCCAATGGTAGTAGTATTCCTCGGGGTCGGCGGGTTCGTCGACGTGGGTTACCCTGCCCCTGAGAGTGAAGCCGGTCTCCGGAGAGATATGGTACACGTACGCGCCCTGCCAGACCGTCCTGCCCCGGGCCCAGAAGCGTACTCCCCTGGGTATGTCCATCTCGTCTATCTCGGCAACCGAGACGGGCAGCACCATCAGGTTCCTGGACCAGTCGAACAGGAAGGCCCTGTGGTCCCAGAGCACCGGCGACTCGGTTCCCCTGTCGCCGATCTCATAGTCATCCACGAGACGGGGGTTGTTGACGTCGCTGACATCGAAGAGCGATATCTTCACGCCCTGGAACCATGCGAAGTCGCCGCTCTCCGCCTCTATCGTCTCCTTGCCTATTCCGATGACGTGGTTCTCGTCGTACGGGTGCAGGTAGTCCGAGTATCCCGTTATCTTCAGTTCACCGAGCACCTGAGGGTCTCGAGGATCCTTCAGGTCGATGACAAACAGGGGGTCGATCTTCTGGAAGGTCACCAGGTAGGCCCTGTCGCCCATGAACCGGGCGGAGTAGATTCTCTCAGTGGGAGCGAGGTTCTCCAGTCTGCCTGCGATTTCGAGATCCATGTCCAGAACATACACGTGGTTCAGGGGCTCGCGTTCATGGGTTGTGGTGGCTACCCTGAAGTACCCGTCATGCTCGTCCATGGAGAACTGGTTGAGTACCATGCCCGGGACCTCGCCGCTGGCGACGTAGTTGATTGCGCTGCCATCTATCTGGATGCGGTGGATGGCGGTCTTCTGAGATTCCCACATCACCCAGCCCCACACCGGGAAGGTCAGGTAGATGTTGTCTCGCGAAACGTATAGATTGCTGCTGGCTCCGAGCAGGATCGTCTTCACAGTCGGCGCCTCGCTGTCGTCCTGCGTGTTGATGGCGATGATGCTGGTGTACATGTAGAAGTGGTCATAGACGTCACAGTAGTAGATATCCTCGGCGGGGATCTCCTTCTCGTCATCGTCGAAGGAGATGACGGGCAGGCGGACCTCGCCTTCCTGCTCGTACACCGGCTCGCTCAACACTACGTAGACGTAGTTGCCTATCATCCGTGAACTCACGTAGTTGCCATCGGATGACAACTCCCTCTGCAACGAGGGGCTCTGCCGGTTTGAGACATCGTATACCCTGACCACAGTCCGGGACGACCAGTAGGGCATGACGTATATTTCCCTCACAGCGGGCATACCGTAGTAGAACACCCCTCCCTCGAACACCACCAGTCTGTCTCCGTTGATGAAGATGCCCACGGGCATCCCTTCGAGTTCGATCTCAGAGAGGATCCGGGCCTCTTCGGCCGGGTATGCCTGGATGATGACTACCCTGTTGCCCGAGACGACGTATAGATATTCGCCGTCTGTCTTGACGATGTCGGCCTCGTCTACTCCGGCGACCTGGATGTTCGTGGCGGAGTAGTCGGGTGCGGAGGAGCCCGCGGAGTCAAAGGCCATCTCAGCCCGGCCCATGAACAAGCCGGGCAGGGGCGCATAACCCCCCTTTGTGTTCGCTTTCAGGAACTGCTTCAGCTCTTCGTAGGATGAAAACGTACCTATCTCGCCGGCACCCACAGGACGCGGTCGGTGAGCCACGTACTGGAGTGTTACCAGTAGCACGGCGACCAACAACATGGATACAATGAACTTCGCTGTTCTGTGTTTCATTCTCGGTAGCTCCTTTTCGCTTCTCGCGTTGAATTACGTATCTGTCTGTGTCCAGTCCGCAGACAGGCCACTACATATCGGTGTCTGGCTCCTCGCTGCCGATGTCCCGCGGTAGCGCAGACTCGGTGAAGTGCGCGCCGGTGAGGTCCACATCGCGAAGAGCAGCGACATCGGTGATCTCCAGGAATCCGCTGACCCTTTTCGCCGACAGGTCAATCCTGAGCACATACCCGGGAAAGGGATCCTCCGTATCGGGGAGCACCTCCCCCTCAGACGGAGCAGGAGTGATTCGCCTCTCATCGGTGAAGGGAGAAGGCATCCATCCGAAGATGCGGTCCACTACCCGTGAAGCTGCGCTCTGAGAGGTCAACTCAGGGGCCGACTCCGTGTCGTAGACTGCACTCCCGGGATAACCTCTGATAAGCTGAGGAGCGAGGAGAACAAATGCCTCACCGTCCTGCAGGCGGACATCTGCGATCACGAGTCCGTACTCGGTCATCAAGGTCTGGACCCGTGCGTCGGTGGAGGCGATCTCCCTGGCCTGCGTGATCTGCAAGTGCGGCTGGACTATGTTGATGAAGCCGAAGACGGCCATCAAGGCTACGGCTGCCGTCACGGGGGCCAGTATCCTGACCCAGCCTATGGAAGTCCTCTTTCTGAAACGGTCGGAATCGAGCAGAGCCGCCCTCAGGGCCTGCCTGTGACCCGGCAGATCGATGTCGGGCGTCTCCAGGTTCTCCAGTTCTCTAATGAGGTCTTTGTCTTCCATGTGTTCCATCCTCTATCACTATAACGCTCGTGGTCGAAAAAGGTTGCACTATCGTTCCTCTCTCAGTTTCTCGATGGCCCGGTGGAGCAGCGATTTGACGGTCCCCTCTTTCTTGCCCAGGATTTCGGCTATTTCCTTTAGTTGTTTCTGCTCGAAGTACCTTAGAGCGATGACCTCCTGGTATTTGGCTGGAAGCCGGGCAATCTTCTCCTGCACGCGGCGGAATTCGCGATGCTGGTCGAGTTCTTCCTGCGCTTCGACCAGTTCGCCGTGAGGGTCGTCGGGCGACGCCGGCTCGAATCCCTGTTCCTGCAGGGCGTCCAGCGATGATGATTTTCTGTAGTCGGCCTGTCTGAAATACTGAACCGTCTCGTTGCTGGCGATCCTGTAGAGCCAGGACGAAAAAGAGACGCTGCGCCAGCGGAACCGCCAGAGGCCCCGGAGCGCCTTGAAGAATGTCTCCGAGGTGATGTCCTGGGCAGCCTCAATATCGGCGGTTCGCCTGAGAGCGTAGCCGAATATCCTGGGATAGTAGAAGTCGTAAAGCTCGGCGAAGGCAGCGGGGTTCCTCTGCGCCTGCTTCACCAGATCCTTTTCTTTTTCCAGGTCCATATGTGTCACCGGAGTAAGGCGATCGCGTTCCCGTGTTACAGTGTACTAGCAAAGACTCGCTTTTTCCATAGTAACGTGCGGAGGCGTATCTGCGGTGCAGGGGTAGAGGCACTATTCACTCTGAGGAGGACTGCATAGAGGGGGTGGATGGGGGGGGGCGAAGCTTGCTGACGGCCTGGCGAAAGGCTTCGCGCTGACCTACTACTGTGGAACTGACGAGAAAGCAGGACTGCCTGTCAGTGAACGGGCCACCCTTTACAGGAGATCCGCCCGAACTCAAACCAAGGTCACTCTAGTCGAAGCCGAGCCAGGTGGTGATGCTGCCTGGTGGCTCCCTATCGCTCCGCACCTTGTTAGCCGGAAAATCCCAGTCGGGGTAGCCGATGGCAACGGCCATGATAATACGCTTGGACTCCGGTATCTGCGCGTGTTCCCTCAGCACGTCGGGGTACATGGTGCCTTGGTCCTCGATGCAGGTTCCCAGGCCGAAGTGCAGAGCGGCAAGACAGATCGTCTGTATAGCAGCGCCGATATCGAGCAGCGGGCCGGATTCACTCAGAGAGCGGTCGGCAGATACAATGATAGCCGCAGGCGCGCCGAAGTAGCGGAAGCCGCGTTCCGTCCATTCCGCCCGCTTCTCTCTATCCTCCCTCGCTATGTCCATGGCACTGAAGAGCTGCTTGGCCAGGTCGACTTGCCGTTGGCGGTAGATGCTCTCTTTCGGCCAGGCCACTACCTCATGTTCAGGGTTAGGCGGAGTGCCTGACCTGAGTCGTTCCACGTTGTCCCGCCGCACACGATCCAGTACATCGCCGGTGAGCACGGTGAACTCCCAGGGCTGAGTATTCATTGCCGAGGGAGCGCGGGTCGCCAGCTCCAGCATCTGCTCCAGAATCTCCCTAGGCACAGGGTCGGGCTTGAAGCTCCGTATGCTCATGCGGCTGTTAATGGCTTCGATGATGTCCATGGATATGCTCGTTACGAGGCAGAGAGTTCTCCGCCAGTCTCGTTCTCGGCGGCTTGTTGTGTGTCGTTCGCGGAAGGCTCATCCTCATCGATGGCGATGACCTCATTCAGCGCCGATATCGCCGCCTCGAGCTGACCGTCATCAGGCTCACGCGTGGTCAGCGATTGCAGCATCAAGCCGGGGGCGATGATGACGCGAACCAGCGTGTTCTTGATGTGGCCGGCTCCGAACTTCATAATCTCATAGCCGATGGCGGCTATGAACGGGATGAGTGCTATACGGGACAGCATGCGTATCCACAGAGGCGGTCTACCGAGTAGGACATCTGTCAGTGCGAAGACCAGGATGGCGATGATGAGAACTATGACGATGAAGGACGTGCCACAGCGGGGATGGGCTGTGGGGTAGTTCCTGACCGCCTCTACCTCCAGCGGAGTACCTGATTCATAGGCGTTTATCGTCTTGTGCTCGGCCCCGTGGTAGGCAAACACGCGCCTGATATCGGGTATCAGCCCTATCACCCTGATGTAGGCGATGAAGATGGCGATGCGGACGAGGCCCTCGAGGGTGACGCTCAGCAACGCCGAATCGATGAAAGGATCGATGAGGAAGCGTGTGGCCAGGAGAGGAACCAGGAAGAAGAGAACCACGGCAAGCGTGACACTGACGGCGACGGTTCCGCCAAGAAGAGCGGGATGGATCTTCTCCTCTCCTTCCTCCGCGGCGGCGATCTCAGCCGAGCGAAGAAGCGCTCGTGTGCCGAGCACCATGGTTTCGCCGAGCGAGATGAGACCTCTTGAGAACGGCTTCTCCCTGAGGCGTCCCCGGTATATCCTGGCTAGCGGCTGTCTTATGGTGTTCAGCCTGCCGTCGGGCTGGCGCACGGTCATGGCCAGGCCTTTCTTACCCAGCATCATGACGCCCTCAATGACTGCCTGGCCGCCGTAATGAAATGGTTTTCCCATCAAGGCCTCACTCTGACTGCCGTCGATACAGGAGCTCGGGACGCGGAATCGAAGCGGATATCCTCATGTCTGGCATCGCTCTGAATGTAGACGGTCACATCCGGTGGATAGGAGTTCTGTCTCGCGGAGCTGTGGGGTGCGAGCCCGGGGTCTTCGATCATGCTGGCGGAATGGGGTTCCGGCCGCGGTGAAGATACCGCGATCATTTCATCTTGTACCGCTGTTTGAACCGCTCGACCCTGCCCCTGGAGTCAACTATTCGCTGTTCGCCTGTGTAGAACGGGTGGCACTGGCTGCATACCTCGACCTTGATCTGTTGTTTGACGGAACCGGTGGTGAAGGTATTGCCGCATAGGCAACTCACTGTGGCATCCTCGTTATACTTGGGATGGATCTTGTCCTTCATTGGCAGATGCTCACCTTCTTCTTGTATCTGGTCGCCGGCTCATATTTGACGTGTCCATCTATCAGGGCAAAGAGGGTGTAATCCCTGCCCATCCCGACGTTGGTGCCAGGCAGCATGCGGGTACCACGCTGGCGAACCAGGATAGTGCCAGCGCGCACCTGTTCACCCCCGAACCTCTTCACGCCCAGGCGCTTCGACTGGCTGTCTCGCCCGCACTTCGTGCTGCCGCCGCCTTTCTTATGAGCCATGCTTACTCTCCTTAACCCTTGACTATCTCGTTGATCTGTATCTTTGTGTGTATCTGCCGATGTCCCTTCTTGGTCCGGTAGCGGCGCTTCGGTTTGTACTTGAACACGATGGTCTTGTCGCCCTTCTCCTCTCCCAGAGAAGTGGCTTTCACCTTCGCACCCTTAATGGTAGGATCTCCGACCACAGCACTCCCGTCGTCGCCGATGAACAACACCCTGTCGAACTCGACAGCGTCACCTTCAGGGACGCCGAGGCGTTCAACCTCAATGGTCTGCTTGGGCGCAACCTTGTACTGTTTGCCGCCAATATCAACTACAGCGTAGATACTCTCACCTCCGAGGACAACGAAGCATTCTAGCACCCTGCCGCAAAGGTGTCAAACTGGCCGACCGCGACGCGCTTCAAGATTTGCCCTAGAAACGTCAGTTGTTATGGGACGCTGTTCAGCCGGCACCGCAGACGGTATGCGAACCGACCTGTGATCTATGGTCTGCCGTGCAATTCGCTGTACCTGTAGAGGTTGAAGAGAGCCCTGATCGTTGGTCCGAGCGCCGGGTAGACAGGGAATCCTTCGTCTTCAAAGGCCTTCTTGGCCATCAGATGGTACCTCCTGTCATCCTCATCTTCTGAGTAGGCATCGAGTGCCACGCAGACCATAACGGCCTTGCCCATTATGTCGCGTGCGTATCCACAGCCCTCGACCATCACCGGGATCAGTTCCCTGAGGAGGCTCTCCACTGCGTCTCCCAGGATACGCCTGAGGTAGCTGACCTCGTCGAAGTGCAGAACTATGGAGTGAATGTGCCGGTCATGAGATAGTATGCGGATAGCATAGGCGAGTGTACCGGGCTTGCCGGGCAGGTTATAGTAGATGGGCCAGGCGTCGAGGGGATTGCTTATGCTCGTTCCTGCAAGAGGCACCATCTTTCGCAATTGCTTAGTTGTCTCATGGGCGAAGCGCGGGACTTCCAGTCCTGCCTTGACACAGAGGTCAGTTTCGAGCACGCTGAAACCGCCGGAGTTGGTGATGATCGCGGTGCCCTTTCCTGCCGGCAGTCGAGCGCAGGATAACGCCAGGGTTGCGTCGAGCAGTTCGTCGAAGTCCTCTACCTGGATGACACCGGTCTGGCGGAAGAGCGCACTCCAGACCTGGGGCGAACCTGCCAGTGAGCCTGTATGGGACGAAGCGGCACGCTGGCCGTCTGCGGTTACCCCTCCCTTGAGCGCCAGTGTAGGCTTGAGCCGCGAAGCTTCAGTCAATGCCTGTTTCAGGCGCTCGCCGTTCTTCGTTCCTTCTATGTACACGGCTATGAGCCGGGTCTCGGGGTCATGTGACAGATATTCTAGGAAATCGGGACAGTCGAGGTCTATGGCGTTTCCATAGCTGACGACCTTGCTGAAGGTCACGTTTCTCAGCTTGCCGATGGAGAGGAACTGCTCGGCGAAGGTGCCGCTCTGAGAGACAACGCCCACCGTCCCCTCTTCATTTGATGCATCGGGGATAAAGGCCAAACCGGACTGCGGGCAGTGCAACCCCATGCAGTTGGGACCGATCAGGCTGATTCTGCCTCCGGCGATCTGCTTGACCCGGTCCTCAAGGGCTATCCTCTCTTGCAGTCCGGTCTCGCTGAAGCCGGCTGTGAAGACGTGGGCGGTCTTCACACCCTTGGCGATGCAATCGGTCAGCACGTGTCGCTGCGGATGCTCTTTTGCCTGTTCGGCGCTGATCTGGCCACGCTGCAGCAGCATGCCGGGCACGGTCTGATCACGGGTCAGACAGGT
>JBLRXG010000005.1:0-18337 GCA_047920855.1 Dehalococcoidia bacterium
GCATCGATCAACACTCTCTCAGTTCTGTCGCTCTTTTCCTGTGGCTTCAAGTGGGCAACGAGAGCCTGCGGGCTCTCAGTCTCAAGCTGCTCCCTGTGATCTATAGGGCGTGAGGCAAGTGGCAGCACATAGGTCTCCGGCAGGCCCTGTGTATACTCGATCTCTATAAGAACGACATAGGCGGTGGCATCGGCATAAGGTACGGGGATCACGTCCTGTATCTCGGCGCCCCAGGACTCTCGCGCTCTGCTGCGATACCATCTCCGGCCCCTTATGTAGTCGAAGAGTATCGCCTCCAAGACAAACCAGTTATCCCTCTTGAACAGCCTCTCCTCCGTCTCAGTAATAACGGATATGGTTCGGACTTCCTCGGCGGGCAGTGTGCGAAGGCGAAGGGGCCGGGTGGACTCTTGCTCCAGGGAGAGCCAGTAGAAGGCATGCGGTCCAAGGGTGAACTGGTACATGCCATCGGAGACGGGAGTGAACTCCGTTCGCCCGAAGACTTCAACCGGCACTTTCCCTGCGAATGTAGAAAGGTCGAGCTGTGTCTGCTGGGCGGCGTGCGATAGATTGGCCACCACGAGTATCGTCTGATCCTGGTGACGGCGCAAGAAAGCGAGCACCTTGCGGTTGTTCGGCTGAAGAAACTCCAGGCTTCCGCGGCCAAAGGCTGTGAACCTTTTCCTGAGGGCAATACTGCGCTTCATCCACCAGAGCAGCGAATCGGGGTTGTTCTGCTGGTTCTCGACGTTGACGGACTCGTAGTGATACTCCGGGTCAATGATGGGTGGCAGGTAGAGCCTCTGAGGATTGGAGCGCGAGAACCCTGCGTTCCTGTCGGGGCTCCATTGCATCGGGGTTCGTACGCCGTTACGGTCGCCCAGGTAGAAGTTGTCTCCCATGCCGATCTCGTCGCCATAGTAGATGACCGGTGTTCCCGGCAGCGAGAAGAGAAGGCCGTTCATCAACTCGATCTTTTTGCGATCGTTGTTCAGGAGAGGCGCCAGGCGTCGGCGAATGCCGAGGTTTATGCGGGCAGCGGGATCGCCGGCATATGTGCGGTACATATAGTCTCGTTCCTCGTCGGTGACCATCTCAAGAGTCAGTTCGTCATGATTGCGCAGGAAGAGGGCCCACTGACAGGTCTCGGGAATCGCCGGTGTCTGCTGGAGGATGTCCATTATGGGGAAGTGATCCTCCATGCGGATAGCCATGAACATACGGGGCATGAGAGGGAAGTGGAAGGCCATGTGGAACTCGTCATCGCCAAGATACGCTGCGGCGTCCTCGGGCCACTGGTTCGCTTCTGCCAGGAGCATGCGGTTCTTAAACCTTCTATCTATGTGCTCGCGCAACTCCTTCAGGAAAGCGTGTGTCTCCGGCAGGTTCTCGCAGTTTGTGCCCTCACGCTCGTACAGATAGGGCACGGCGTCCACGCGCATCCCGTCGACACCCAGTCTCAGCCAGGAGTCTATGACCCTGAAGACCGCCTGCCTGACACCCGGGTTGTCATAGTTGAGGTCCGGCTGGTGCGAGTAGAAGCGGTGCCAATAGTATGCCCTGGCGACGTGGTCCCATGCCCAATTCGATGATTCGGAGTCCTTGAAGATGATGCGCGCGTCAGGGTACTTGTCCGGTGTGTCGCTCCAGACGTAGAAGTCGCGCCAGCGGCTTCCCGCCGGTGCTCTCTGGGCCCTCTGGAACCAGGGGTGCTGATCGGACGTATGGTTAAGGACTAACTCCGTTATGATGCGGAGCCCGCGTCGGTGTGCTTCGTCGACGAACGTCCTGAAATCCTGCATGTTGCCGTAGCTGGGCTGGATGCTGGTGTAATCGGAGATATCATAGCCGTCGTCTTTGAGCGGTGAAGGGTAAAAAGGGAGCAGCCATAGTGCAGTGACCCCCAGGTCTTCCAGGTAGTCAAGCTTGTCTATCAGACCCAGGAAGTCGCCGATTCCATCGGCCTGGCTGTCTGCGAAGGCGCGGACATGAAGCTCATAGATCACGGCGTCTTTGTACCAGAGAGGATCGCTGTCGAAAGGAAACGTTACATTATGACCGGCTCTGCGCATGCTTCAGTCACCCAGCACCCCGTGTATGTGCTCCAGCAAATTGGCGAAGTCAAGCGGGCTGATCAGCAATCCGCTTACACCGTGCTCCATGCCTCTGCGCTGCACAGTGGGACTGCGGCGTGGGGAGATCACAATGCAGGGCGTCTTTGCCACGCTCAGTTCCCGGCATCGCTGCCAGACATCCTGGTGGAACCCGGAGATATCCACGAGGGCGAGAGAGATCCTCCCGCTCTCCCGGATAGCCCTGTCCAGTTCTTCCAGGCTGGCTGCGGTAAGCGTGTCGTAACCTGCCTGTTGGAGATGCTGGGACAGCGCCTCAAGGTTACTGCGGCTGCTGTCCGCTATCAGGATAAGTGATCTGGTTCTGTCCATCTTCTGCTCTTCTCCAGAGACACCATGCCGCGGGCCGGTCCAAGTCTGTCGTCGGTGTCACCGGCCTTGCCCCGCCTTACTCGAAGTGTTTGATAGCTAATGATACAACTTATCGACACTGATTTTCCAGTCTTCAGGCGGAGAAGGCGAGGATCTCGGGTCCGGTCGCGGAGAAGCAAGACTGTGTGGGCGAAGCGTCGTCACAATGAGCGGAGGCGAGATTTCTTCAGTGCCTGCAGGTATATCTCCTCGTATGTCGCGGCTGATCTCTTCCAGGACAGATCCTGCTTCATGTTGTGTGCGACGAGATCTTGCCATGCATCGCGGTCGCCAAAGCTCTCTTCGGCCCTCTTGATCGCACCTAGCATTGCGTCGACGCTGTAGTCTCTGAACACGAAGCCGTTGCCCTCCTGTTCACTCATATCCTTGACAGTGTCGGCTAATCCCCCGGTCTGACGCACCACGGGTACCGCACCGTACCGCATGGCTATCAACTGACCCAATCCGCAGGGCTCAAAACGCGATGGCATGAGGAACATGTCGCTACCTCCATAGATAAGACGGGCTGCCTTCTCGTCATGGCCAATAGAGACGGAAACACGATCGGGGTACTTGAGGGCGGCTTCGCTAAGTGCTCTGTGGTAATGGTCCCGTCCCTGGCCGAGGATGACCAGTTGCGCCCCTGTTTCGGCAACGAATGACGGTATGGCCCGGAGCACCAGGTCGATCCCCTTTTGCTCCTCCAGGCGAGAGACCATCCCGAACAGCGGGGTGTTAGGGTCTTGCGGCAGCGCGGTGTTCCGCTGCAAAGTGAGTTTGTTATGGGCCCTCATCTCTACTGTCGTGTAGTCGTAGTTGCTTTTCAAGTAGGGGTCGGTGGTCGGGTTGAACACGTCGTAGTCGATACCGTTGACTATGCCGCGAAGGTCATGGCGACGGTACTGGAGCAGACGTGTTATGTTCTCGCCCGGGTCGGCCGCCAGTATCTCCGAGGCGTAGGTAGGGCTGACGGTGGTCAGGACGTCGGCCTGCAGGATGCCCTGGCTAAGGAAGTTCAGCCCCGGCCGGGGAGCACCGGGTGGCATGTGCTCCTCCCATACGGATGAAAGCTCACTGCGCCGAAGAAACTCCTCGTCGAAGGCACCCTGGTAAGCCAGATTGTGAATGGTGAATATCACGGGCGTCCGCAGCCCCGCCCGTTTGAGCAGAAGAGGAATCAGAGCGGTATGCCAGTCATGGCAGTGGACTACATCTGGCTGCAAGCCAATATGGGAGATGACCTGGGGTATGCTGATAGAGAAGAACAGGAAACGCCTCAGCTCATCCTCTGTGTAGACATCGTCGGTGCCGAAGTAGTCATTGTTCTCCACCAGGTATGCCGGTATCCCTTCGCTGATGATCGTCTCCCTGACCTTGGCCTGCTCGCTTCGGGCACCAAGAGCGACGGTGATGTCCTTCTCGTGCACGTCTCTGTAACGGGCACTAATGCTGCGGTATCTCGGCAGCATAATGCTTGTCTCGTGCCCCATGTCGCGGAGGGCTATTGCAAGGGAGCTTGTAACATCCGCCAGCCCTCCCACCTTGACCAGGGGAGAGGCTTCGGAGGCTACGAACAGGATCCGCATTGTTGAGGTCAGGCTCTGATGAGCTTCTTCCTGCTCACGGAACTGCCGCTGGGGACCGATAGCTCAGGGAAGTCGGCCTCCTGTACGTCGGGATCGATTCTGCAATTCCGCCCAACTACCAGGCCGGCGGGCAGGCGGGCGCCTTTTCCGACCACGGTGATGCCGCAGTTGAGATTGGCAGGCTCGTCCCTGTTGGGGGCATAATCATCGCCGTTACCGAGGCGGCATCCGGAGGCAATGTAACACTGTTTGTCGATGATGGCGCGGTGCACAACGGCATCTTTGGCGATCACGGTGTCATCGAAAACGATGGAATCGACTACCCGGGCCCCTTCCTCTACATAGACATGGGGTGAGAGCACGGAGTTGAGTACGCTGCCGTTAATTATACAGCCGTTGCTCACGAGACTCCTGCTGATCGCTGCCGTCAAGCCTATCTTCACCGGTGGCATGTCCACAGAGGGTGTTCTCACCTGGTTCTCCGGTTCGTACAGGTTGAAAGGCGGTAGATCAACGATGAGGTCCATATTGGTCTGCCAGTAGGATTCGATGGTTCCAACATCGCGCCAGTAGCCGTTGTACCGATAGCCGTGGATCGTGTACTTGTCTATCGCGTCGGGGATTATCTGGCTGCCGAAATCCTGCAGGCCGCGGCGGTGAGCGTCTTCCAGAACCTCGAAGAGCACGTCCTTGCTGAACACGTAGACGCCCATGGATGCAAGGTTGCTCCTTGAGTGTTCCGGTTTCTCCTCGAAGGCAACGACCCTGTCGTCTTCGAGGACTACGGTGCCGAAGCGGCCTGCTTCGTTCCATGGCACTTCGGTTACACCGATGGTTATGTCAGCGCCCAGCTCGCGATGGGACCTGATCATGTCTTCGTAGTGCATGGTGTAGACGTGGTCTCCAGAGAGGACGAGAACCTCGTCAACACGGCTATCCTCTATGAAGTGCAGGTTCTGGTAGACTGCCTCTGCAGTGCCTCTGTACCAATGCATCTCGCCGTTGGTGCTTATGAACGGGTAGAGGAGGGTTATGCCCCCTACCACGCGGTCAAGGTCCCACGGTTTTCCGACACCGATGTGGCGTGCCAGCGAGCGCGGATTGTACTGGGGTACGACGGCCACCTTGCCGATTCCCGAATTGACGCAGTTGCTGAGGGCGAAATCGATGATGCGATACTTCCCGGCGAAGGGAACCGCCGGCTTGGCGCGCTCTGTTGCCAGTACGCTGAGCCGCCTACCTTCCCCGCCGGCAAGGATGACCGCCAATACCTTCTTCATCTACGCCTTATCAGTTGCAGCCCGATCATACAGGATGTCATAAGGAGAATACAGGCTGCCCACTGCTCCGGGACACCGATGTGACCATTCTAACCCCTGCGCGACGTCCTGTCTAACTGCGGGCCGGGTATCCTGCTGCTATCAACTCGCCTGCCGGCCTGCGTGCAGGTACATTCTTTCGACGTACTCCTTGACCATGCGCCGGGCGCAGAAGAAGGGCACAAGCGAGCCGATCGCCTCCTTGACCATCCGGAGCCAATCGTGAGGCACTCCGGCCCTGTCCATCCGGTAGTATAGAGGGACTATCTCCTCTTCCAGCAGACGGTAGAGAGACTCAGAGTCTGCCCTGTCCTCGTCCTCGGGATCGTATGTGTCTGCGCCATCGCCGATGGCCCAGCCGTTGGTGCCGTTGTAGCCTTCATGCCACCAGCCATCTCGTACGCTGAGGTGCAGAACACCGTTCACCGCGGCCTTCATGCCGCTGGTGCCGGAGGCTTCTCTGAGGCGACGTGGAGTATTCAGCCATACGTCGACGCCCTGCGTCAGATAATGGGCGATGTGCATATCGTAATCCTCGACGAAAGCTATTCGCCCCTGAAATCCGCCGTGCGCAGCCAGATCATATATATCGTGAAGGAGTTCCTTCGAAGGATGATCGGCAGGATGTGACTTGCCGGCGAACACGATCTGAACCGGGCGCCAGGTGTCGGTGATGATCCGCTTGATGCGCTCCACGTCATGGAAGATCAGGCCCGGTCTCTTGTACGCGGCAAAACGGCGTACGAAGCCGATGGTCAGAGCGTTCGGATCCAACAGGGCTCCCATGGCGAGCACCTGTGAAGCTGTGCACTCACGCTTGGTGGAGCATTGCCGCGCCCGTTCGATCATGGCGCCGATGAGCTTGCGCTTGAGAGCATGACGAACTGCCCATAGTTCGTCGTCAGGGATATTCAGCACATGCTCCCTGAGTTCGGCTTCATCGAACCTCTGTGACATCTCTTCACCCAGGTGTTTCTCGTAGAGCCGCACCATCTCCTTAGCAACCCACGTAGGGACATGAACTCCGTTGGTGATGTGGGAGACGGGGACATCATCTTCGACGGTCCCGGGCCAGAGACCATGCCACATCTTGCGGGTAACCCTCCCGTGGAGCTTACTGACGGCGTTGCGATGATCGGCCGTCTTCAGTGCGAGGACAGTCATGTTGAAGGTCTCGTCTTCCGGGCCGTGCTGCTGTCCGAGCTCCAGGAAGGCCTCACGGCTTATCCCGAGAGACTCCCAATAGCGGTGGAAGTATTTCTCGACAAGCCAGAGCGGGAAGACATCGTGTCCGGCGGGGACGGGGGTATGGGTCGTGAAAACGGTGTTAGCCCGCACCATCGACAGGGCTTCAGCAAAGGTGGCGCCCTTCTCCACCTTCTCCCTGGTGCGTTCCAGGACCATGAAGGCGCTGTGGCCTTCATTGGCGTGCCACACAGCCGGCTCGATACCGAGTGCCCGCACAGCGCGGACACCCCCGATCCCCAGCACGATCTCCTGTTGTATGCGCTGCTCCAGGTCCGCGGTGTAGAGCCTGGCGCATAGCTGACGGTCGTCAGGCATGTTCTCCTCGACGTCGCAACACATGAGATTGAGGGTGATCTTGCCCAGTTGCACTTGCCACACGCCCACACGTATGGATCTGTCACCCAGTTCGAGCTCAATCAGCGGTCCGCACCAGGTGGAACGCTGGACCGGGTTGACGGGCTTAATGGGGGCCTGGTCAAAATCGAGTTGTGTGTACACCTCTTCCTGCCAGCCTTCAGGCGAGATCTGCTGGCGAAAATACCCTTGAGGATACATGAAGCCGACTCCGACGAGGGGTACTCCCAGGTCGCACGCCGCCTTGCACATGTCACCGGCCAGAACTCCCAGTCCGCCAGCATAAATGGGAAGGGAGTTATGTATGGCAAACTCCATTGAGAAGTATGCGACGGGGCCCTGCAGAGCGCCCGGATGGTGCGTGGCAAACCAGCTGTTCGTGTCGGACATCCTGGCATCGAAGGCAGATATCACGGAGTCGTACAGCCTGAGGAAGTCGGGGTCAGATGCTGCTGACGCCAGTTTCTCGGCGCTGATCTCTCTAAGTTGCCTGACCGGGTTATGACCGCCCAGCCGCCACAGCGGGTAATCGAGGGCACGGAACAGGGCGCGAGCCTGGGGATTCCAGCTCCACCATAGGTTGCGAGCTAACTCCTCCAGCCTTGCTATCTGCTGAGGTAGCACTGATCCCGATGACATATTGATCCGGGCGCAGGGACTGGAGGGCTGCTCACAACTCGTACTGCCCGGACCGAGAAGAAGCACCCTTTTGCCCCGGTTGCCGCGATAGTATATCAGAACGATGCCTGCGATGTGGTGTCGAGAAGTGCTGTTCTGCTGAGACCTGGTTGGGCACTATTCAATATTATCTCATGTTCCGATCTGGATTGAAGCCATATAGGATTTGGTGCTTCTTGTGCCCTGTGAGTTCTACGCTAGCGTTGGGAGTTCCAGGAGGTGTGGTAGAATGATGTATAGTGTCAGATCAGGAGGCAGTTGAGAATGGGCAAGATAGTCAGGATCACCAGGGAAGAGGCGGGCAGGCGCCTGGGGGACGTACCGGAGGAGAAGAGGTTCTTTTGTCATGACGGCAGGTATCTGAAGAACCTGGATGAACTGGGAGGCGCTTTGACCGACATGAGTGATGAGACTTTCGGCTATCACTCGAGAGGTGAGGGGAGCGACTTCGGCAACTGGGTGAGAGACGTGGTAGGTGATGACAAGCTGGCCAGGGATCTGGTTAGAGCGAGGTCGCGCGAGCAGGCAGGCCGGGCGGTGATACAGCGACTCCGGTTTCTCAAGAGCAAACTCTAGGTTCGGATGCGGTCCCGATCACATGTGCACCCGCTATTGGACGAATAGCAGGTCTTCCAGCTTGTTCCTGATATCCCTCGCGGCAACAGCGCGATAGTAGTACTGGCGCTTCGTCTCCTCCCCTGCGCCGCTCTTGCTTATGGCCCGGTATGCGTTGACAATCGTCCGTAACTGGTCCAGCAATCCCATGTGGATGAGGTTGATGTCCCACATAGGGCGATTACTGGCCCACCACATCTGGCAACTGTGCTCGGCCCGGTCTAGAAGCCCGCGGGCGATGGTGGCGGAGCGCCGGCTTTCATCGTTATCTGAGTACTCGAGGGCCCTGTTGACCAGTTCGATGCATATGCTGAGGTGCTCCCACTGGAGGTGGTGGACCTCGTTGTTTTTGTCCTGCCACAACGGGTAGTAGTTGCCGTTCTGCATATCATCGGGCAGCGTGCTCCAGGAGGACGGCTTGGGCACTATGGTTTTACCCTGGGGAAAGAGGTCGAGTAGATGGCTGATGGTGACCATCTGAATCTTGGCTGCGGCTTCGCCATTGGCCAACAGGGCGGCGTGTTGCCCTGCCAGTGCTGTGGCCTGCCTGACATCGGGAAACGGTTCGGCGGCGGGCTCCAGTTCCTGGTACACCCTGGCCAGGAAAGTCCTCTCCCAGTCCTGAATATGGTGCCCGTAAGTCTCGGCGTCCATGGCGGTGACCACATAGATGCTCTCCCGTTCGCCCTGCCACCCCTCCAGGTGGGCGATGAACTCCCTGGCTGACAGGTTTTGAAAGCTTATCCTGTTGCTCAGCACATCGTCGCGGAAGAAGAGCATGAGGTTGCGGCCATCACGCTCGACGTTATGTATCACATCCATAGGCCATTCTGCCGGGCAGGCGATCCCGCTCAGTATCATCCAGCGGCACCCCGAGTCGATGACGGGCTGCAGGATGTCGCTGCTATAGCACATCTCCGGCGGGAAGAATCCCTGAGGCGAGTACGATCTTCCGAAAAAGCGTCGGTTGGTCTGAGTGTTCAAGTCGATCTGCCGCTTGACTTCATCCCGGGGTAGGAGCGGAAGGATCGGGTGATACTTGCCCGTTCCGGTGAACTCAAGCTGGCCCCTGTGGGCCAGCTTTCTCAGACCGTCGATTACATCGGTGTGGCCGCAGTCCTGCAGCATGTCGGTGAGGACACCGTTTATGTTCACCGTTGCCCGGGCGTTGGGGTGCTCCTCAAACACACGGAGTAGGGGGCGGTAAGACTCGTCACATATCTTTTTCAGGACAGACGGTACCTGGGTCGGTGGCTGGTAGAAGTGCAGTAGTTGAGCCCAGTAGATCATATGTCCCTCCTGGTTGCGATTATCGGAATGTCGCTCACGATGGCCGGTTACGGCCTATTCTAGCATGTGGCGGGGTGGCGAGGAGGCTTTGCCACCTCGGGCCGATCTGGCGATATCGTGGCTGGTTCAGTGTCCGTGGCGCATGTTGTTGATTTCTGTTGCCCTGTCGATGATAATAGTATGGGAGATTGACTACCTCACGGAGAGCGGAATGAAGGTTATCGATCTGCGTAGTGACACTATTACCCATCCTACATCCGAAATGCGGAAGGCCATGTATGAGGCCGAGGTGGGCGACGATGTCTTCGGAGAGGATCCGACGGTCAACCGGCTCGAGGATCTGGCAGCGGCGATGATGGGTAAGGAGGCCGCGCTATTCATCACATCCGGCACCCAGGGCAATCTGGTCGCGGTGCTCACTCATACCCGTCCTGGTGATGAGATCATCCTTGGGGATGAGGCGCACATACTGTGGTACGAGGTGAGCGGTGCGGCGACACTCGGTGGTGTCAACATGCGCCCGTTGGCCACAGATAGTCGCGGCCGTCTGGATCCGGATGACATAGTGCGTGTGATCCGAGAGGAAGATATACACTGCCCTCGGAGCACCCTTCTCTGTCTTGAGAACACGCATAATCGGTGCGGCGGGGTGGTTCTCACCGTAGAGTATACAAATATGGCCTGTAGCATCGCACACTCACGTGGGATGAGCGTACATCTGGACGGTGCTCGCATCTTCAACGCGGCTGTTGCGCTAGGTGTGCCCGCGTCGGCGCTCTGCGAGAACGTCGATTCGGTCTCACTATGCCTTTCCAAGGGGCTCAGTGCGCCGGTCGGGTCGCTCCTGTGCGGGAGCCGAGACTTCATCGACCGGGCCCGCAAGTTTCGCAAGATGCTGGGCGGGGGCATGAGGCAGGCGGGAGTGATTGCAGCTGCCGGTATCGTGGCGCTGGAAACGATGGTGGACCGGCTGGCAGAGGACCATGCCAGCGCGAAACGCCTGGCGCAGGGGCTGGCAGGCATCGAAGGCATCAAGATGACGCAGGAGGACATCGCTACGAACATAGTGATGTTCGGATTGCTGCCGGAGTTGTCTGCCGACGATTTTGTATACCGCCTTGAGAAAGCAGGGGTGAAGGTGATTGCACTGGGTGATGATATGGTGCGCGCGGTTACGCACCGCATGGTATCATCGTCGGACGTCGACGGCGCGTTGACACGTATCGAGACGGTCTGCAGTAGCCTCCGTCGAGGTCAAGAGTAGATCTTGGTCCCTGGTGTTACGCGGCGCGGTGTTCGTATTGGTGTTGTCGGATTGTGCTTGTCAGTGCCCGGAGCGATGGTGAAGGCTATAGGGCTCTGGCGAAGAAATCAGACACTCTGCTCGCCAACTGGGGTTCATGGCCCCACCAGAAGTGATCTGCTCCTTCGATGATCACGCAATTCGCGGGATCGGGAAGTTCGCGGCAGAACTTGAGGAACCGGTCGTCAGGCGTGAAAGCGTCCCTGCTCCCTGAGATCAGCAGTTTCGGCTTGGAGCAGTGTCTGAGATAGGCGAAATCGAACATGTCGAGAGGGGGCGAGACGGCGACCATAGCCTTGATTCGCCCGTCGCCCGAGCCGACCGGCAGGGCGAATGCGGCGCCGGCCGAATAGCCGGCGAGGCCTATTCTGTCGGGGTCTACCTCCTTCATGGTGCTGACCAGCGTGATAGCTGCCTCCACATCCTCCTGCTCACCAATACCTAGATCGAATCTTCCCTGGCTAAGGCCTACTCCGCGGAAGTTGATGCGGAAGGCAATGAACGAGGCTTGGCTGAGTGCTTCAGTCAGGGCGCAGACGACACTGTTGTCCATGCTGCCTCCATAGAGTGGATGAGGATGACAGACTATGACTGCAGGGAAAGGGGGAGCGCCTTCGGGCAGCGACAGTGCTCCTTCGAGGTGAAGCTCGCCTGAGGCGAAGGTCACCCTTTGTTCGTTCATGTGGAGTCGCCCTCAAGTATAGCAGAGCCCCGGGCGCCGTGTTAGCTACGACTTCTTTCATCCAGGTGGGAGGGATACCTGCCACGTGCTACGGGTCTCCGGGGATTCCGGTAGTGGCATCAGAGATCTTGATTATCTCATCTACGGTCTGGTTCGTTCACTCTGCTATAATCAGTGACATGCCTGAGGGCAGATTGTCCCGACCGGGCTCCACGAGATGCGGGAGGAGTGTCTTTCGCTGGGGCGAGCGTACCTACATCATGGGCGTGGTCAACGTTTCACCCGACTCGTTCTCGGGAGATGGTATCACCGACGTTGAGCAGGCCGTAGCCAGTGCAAGGCGTCTGGCCGAGGAGGGGGCAGATATAGTAGATATAGGTGGCGAGTCAACGCGTCCCTCCTCAGCACCTGTCTCGACCAGGGAGGAACTGGAGCGGGTGATCCCTGTCGTGGAAAGGCTGGTGCGCGAGTTGGCAGTACCGATCAGTGTGGACACGTACAGACTGGAGGTGGCGAGGCAGGCGCTGAAGGCTGGCGCCAGCATGATAAACGATATCTGGGGTCTGAAGAAGGAGCCGGGACTGGCCGGGCTGGCCGCCTCGCACGGTGTTCCGATTGTTCTTATGAGTAATCAACGCGGGGAGCGGTGCGAGGACATAGTCTCGGCCGTGATCTCAGATCTGAAGAGAGCTATCGAGCAGGCGTTGAACGCCGGGGTGCCATGGGAGAACATCATCATAGATCCGGGAATAGGTTTCGGCAAGACGCAGGAGCAGAACCTCGAGGTCGTGCGGCGCATCGATGAACTCACCGCTCTGGGCAGGCCTATCCTCCTCGGCACCTCGCGCAAGTCCTTCATAGGATGGGTGCTGGATCTAACGCCTGAACAGAAGTCAAGTGAGGTGGCATTCGTGCCGCCCGGCGACCGGCGGCTGGAGGGAACAGCAGCGACGATAGCCATCGGCATTGCCAGGGGCGTCGACATCGTCCGGGTGCATGACGTTAGTGAGATGGTGCGCGTGTGCAGAGTCAGCGACGCGATCGTGAGGGGCGTATGAGCGAACCGGTGACTGCCTATCTAGGGCTGGGCTCGAACCTGGGGAACCGTGAGGACAACCTCGGTCGGGCGCTGGCACTGCTCGCCGAGAAGACAAACCTGGAGGCGGTATCATCGATCTACGAGACCGAGCCCGTCGGGTTTAAGGAGCAACCTTTGTTTCTTAACCTGGTCTGTCGGATTGCCACCATGTTATCTCCCGAAGATCTGCTGCGGCTCGCAAAGAGCATTGAGGCCGACATGGGAAGGGTTGCGAGCTTTGTTAACGCGCCGCGCCCGATCGACATAGATATACTTGTCTATGGCAACAGGAGCATTGAGAAGCAGGAACTGACCGTCCCGCACCCCCGCTTGAAGGAGCGGGCGTTCGTTCTTGTACCGCTGGCTGAAATGGCCCCGGACCTCATTGTGCCCGGCCTTGGCAAGAGCGTCGCCCGCCTTGCAGCCGAGGTTGAGGGCCTGGACGGGGTCTGTAAGTACAAAGGAGGATTCGATGTACCAGCTATTCGTGGAAGAGCACTTTGATGCTGCACACTACCTGCCGAACTACCATGGCAAGTGCGAGAATCTGCATGGCCATCGCTTCAGAGTGGTAGCTCGTGTCGAGGCGTCCGGACTCGATGAGACCGGGTTGGCCTACGACTTCGCCGGCCTGAAGAGGCACCTCAGGGAAATCCTATCGCGATTCGACCATACCTGCCTGAACGATGTGTCTCCCCTTGACAGGACAGGGCCATCCAGCGAGAACATCGCCGCAACCATTTATGATGCACTGCAGCCTCGGCTTTCGGGATCACCTGTGAGACTGGTAAGCGTTGAAGTCTGGGAGTCTCCTACAGCCGGTGTAGCATACAGTCCCTGAGCTAGGTCTGCAATTCGGGCGGCAGCAGGTTGGGAATCGTGTCGACGATGGGGTACGAGAAATCGCAGGCCGCACAGTAGAGAGAGCCGGTGATTATCTCCTCGCCCTCCTCCTCGTCTACTTTGAGCTCGAGGTCTCCTTTGCACACAGGACAGGCCAGGATCTGCATCAAGTCCTTCTTCATTTCTGAGTGCGATTATATCACACCGGGTGGTGAAACCACGAGCAGGAAGTGCTATAATGATCGTCAGGAGACTTGAATGGGAACACAGATGAGAAAGACATACAGAGGACTGAACCCCTCGATGTTGCGCGATGAGGTCAGGGGCCTGCTCCATAAGCAGGGGATCGTAGCCGTTGAGACAGAGTCGAGTACATATGGGCTCTCCAGCGGGGCCACTCAGTCGCGCATAACCCTAGAACTCAGGACGCGGGGTGGCCATGAGGGCGAAAGCCAGTGCGGCAGTGTGCACATATCCGGCTCACCGCGCGATGAGACGAGGATGCTTCTTGACGTGGACGCGGCTGTCTGTCCGCAGGAGAAGCTCTCTGCTTTCCAGGACGACCTCGACTTTGTTCTTGGCTCATACGAGTTGAAATGGTAGACGAATATCGAGTAGACGAGAATCGGCTTGCCAGGAAGACCAGACAGGAGAGGCGAACAGAGCGACTGGCTAAGGAGAAAGCCAGGATACCTCAGCATGGTAAAGGCCTTGTCAAGGTCTACAAGGACGCGGTTAGCAAGAGAGCCAGGGGTGACGGATCTTCGAGGAAGTCGGGTTGACTAACAGAGGTGTCATGATCAAGAGGTTTCTATTGCGGGGGCCCCTCATAGTCATCATCTGCCTGGCCATCGGGTTCGCTATCGTGTACGGTGGTGAGTGGTTGCTGGGGGTTTTCGGATGCGCGGCTCCCTGATCCGGTGCCGCTTCCCCGTGTTGAGCCGGTAGCATTGGTGCTCATCCGGTGTCTCAGGCCTCTTAGCGTTTTTCCTCTTAACACCGGTAATCGAGTTGCTGTGCGTGAGGTGGCTATACTCGGGGGCTGCATGTCTGGGGCAGACAGCTATTCGCTCTGCCGCATCGAGCATACTGCTGAACAGCATTCACATTGATTGTCGCATGGCTCGGCGTGGATGACAACACTGGCGTCGCGGAGCGCCTTCTGTATTTCGTCCTCCACCTGTGTACATATGGAATGAGCCTGTTCCAGAGTGATATCCTTAGCCATCACCAGGTGCAGGTCTACATGGCTATGGCTGCCCGCGCGACGCGTCCGTAGCGAGTGGAATCCTGATATCTCCTGGCGGTGTCTGCTGAGGCTCTCTTCAATGGCTGTCTGCTGTGCGGGAGGCAGGTTCTCATCCAGCAGTCCTGACATTGGTTTGCGGATAGTATCGAAGGCCATCTTGATGATGTAGGCGGCCACCCCGATGGCGATCACAGGGTCGATGATATGCAGCCCGGTGAGCCGCACAGCCGCCAGTCCTGCCAGGACTGCTGAAGCAGAGTAGACGTCGGCGGCTATATTGCGCGCGTTGGCCTCCAGGGCTACCGAATTGGTGGCCCGCGATACATTCAACAGGTGGCGCGACAGGAATATGCTGACCACGATAGATACGATCATGACCGCGATCCCCGCCTCCGCGAGTTCGACGCTTGAGCCTTCTCTCATCCGTGTCGCCGCGGAGTAGACTATGAGTCCTCCGGCTGCAAAGATAAGAACGCTCTGTGCCACTCCGGCAAAGTCCTCTACCTTTCCGTGGCCGTAGGGATGCCCGGCATCGGCTGGCCTCGCGACGATCCGAACGGCGGAGAATGTGATAATGCCTGCGAACAGATCCAGAAGGCTGTCTGCTGCCTGGGCCAGCACGCTGATGCTGCCGGTGATCCAGGCCACCAGTATCTTGAGCACTATCAGGGCGACGACTACACCTATTAGTAGCCTGGCAGCTCCAGCCCTTGTTGAAAACACCTGATCAGGTCTCCCGTTGCTCCGTGTGTCAGTGATGGCCGAATGAGAAGTCTACCGCCATATTCCGGCAAAGGCAATTCAAACCGATTCCGAGGTCAGTGCTCCTCTGCAACACATCATAGCATCTTCGGCGCCGGTGGATTCTCGCCGTACGTGTCGCGTAGAACGACTCTTGCCGAATGGGCTATAATGCCCGGTTGTGGGCGGCCCTGTGAGCACAGATGCCGAGAAGAGGGCGATGCTGCTGGTGGCCACGCTGACCTTCTTCCTCTTCCCGTTCATGGCGTCGTCTGTGAATGTCGCTCTTCCTTCAATAGGCCGAGAACTGCAGCTCGATGCAGTGACCTTGAGCTGGGTTGCCACTGCCTATCTTTTGTCCTCGGCGGTGCTTCTTGTTCCTGTTGGCCGGATAGCCGACATATACGGCAGGAAACGGGTTTTCGTCGCGGGCATGGTCGTCTTCACCATTGCTTCTTTTCTATCAGGGTTGGCGACCTCAGGCGGTATGCTGATCTCGTTTCGGGTTCTGCAGGGGATCGGTGTTGCCATGCTTGCCGGAACGGGCGTAGCACTGCTCACGTCCGCGTTCCCGGTCGATGAGCGCGGAAAGGTGCTCGGCATCAATGCCACGGCGGCATATGCCGGCCTTGCGCTCGGGCCTGTCCTCGGCGGACTCCTGACGCAGTACCTGGGCTGGGCAAGCATCTTCTTCTTGGCCTTGCCGCTGGGACTGGCGGTCATCGGTGTTGTGTTGTGGAAGTTGAAGGGCGAACGGATCGGAGCACGGAGAGAGAAGTTCGATATTGTGGGTTCGGTGGTCTACAGCCTTGCGCTGGTCGGCCTGGTGTACGGGTTCAGCCTCCTGCCGGACATGCCGGGTGTGTGGTTGGTTATTGGAGGTTTCGCGGGGCTGTCGGCGTTCGCACGGCTGCAGATGAAGGCTAGGAGCCCGGTTCTGGATATCAACCTGTTCAGGAGAAGCAGGGCGTTTGCCCTGTCCAGCCTGGCCACGTTGCTCGAGTACAGTCCGATGCTGGCGGTGTCGTTCCTGATAAGCCTGTATCTGCAGTATGTTAAGGGATTCGGTCCGGAGAGCGCCGGCCTGGTCCTGGTAGCAATGCCTGCTATGGCTGCCATCGTGTCGCCCGTTGCCGGTCGCCTTTCAGACAGGATCGAGCCAAGGGTCATTGCCTCGGTGGGGATGATGCTGACGACGGTGGGCATAGTCCTCTTCATCTTTTTGAACGAAGAGACTCCGCTGGGACTGATTATCGGCAATATGGTGCTGCTGGGATTCGGGCACGCGCTCTTTGCCTCGCCCAACATCAACGCGGTCATGAGTTCGGCGCCCAAGACTGCCTACGGAGTTGCATCGGCAATGGTGGCAACCATGCGGCAGATTGGAATGGTAATGGGAATGGCGATCACCATGCTGATGTTCGTCCTGTACATAGGAAGGGTCGAGATCACGCCTGAGTACTATCCTCTATTCCAGGTGAGTATGCGGACCTCGTTCATCATACTCTCGATTATCTGCTTCTGCGGCGTTTTCATCTCGATCGCGAGAGGTAAGGTAAGATAGGCGTTAGTCTAGGGCAGACTGGTGATCGTGCGGGGCGGCTGTTCGCGGCGCTCGAAGTCAACTCCTGCCTCGCGGAACAGATCCGTGAAGGAACCATCGGAGTAGTCTCCGCAGGTTACGAATCGCTTGATCCTGGCGTTGACCAGCATCTTGGCGCAGAGGATGCAGGGACTGTGGGTGCAGTAGATGGTGCAGTTGGCCAGGGTGACGCCGTGAAGTGAAGCCTGGATAATGACGTTCTGTTCGGCGTGAATGCCCCGGCAGATTTCGTGCCTGGTTCCGGATTCTATGCTCATCTCGTCTCTGAGGCAGCCGAGCTCAAGGCAGTCCTTCAGGCCCGCGGCGGCTCCATTGTAGCCGGTGGCCAGGATATGCTTGTCCCTCATCGCCACAGCGCCCACATGGTGGCGCCGGCAGGTAGAGCGCTCCGCTACGACGGAGGCGATTTTGAGGAAATACTCGTCGATGCCCGGTCTCATCCCTCTTTTCATCTCAGGGCGGATATCACCTTTTCTGTCTCCCGCTTCATGTCTCTTAACGAATCTTCGTTGAGTATGGCAGAGTCGGCCATTGCGATCGGGCCTCCCTTGTTGCTCGTCTCGATCTCCGACCTGTCACGGCCGGACGCTTCTTCAGGGGTTAGGGGCCGTGCTGCCCTCCGGGCAAGCCTTCCGTACCTTGTTGCCGGCGACGACCAGACGAGGACGGTGCTGAACCTGCCGGCATAGTGCTCCTTTAGTAGAAGATACTCCTCCCAGGAGTAAAGCCCGTCGACGACAACGTCCGACGATTCGAGATAGCTGTCGATTCTCGGCAGATTCAGCTTGGCGTAAGCCGCCATCCCGTATTTTCTTCTGAACTGCTGCCTGACATAACACTCATTATCTTCGTTTGTCTCGAGCCCGAGCCTGGAGAGTTCCTGGTCGGTGATATCGCCGAAGCGCACCTTCTTGAAGCCATGCTCTTCGAACACCCTGGCCACCTCGGACTTGCCCGAGCCTGGCATACCGACGACCGCTACCACCTTCTTCATTGATCAGACGTGATACGGCAGCTTACTCCGCAGGCTGTAATATTAGCAGGATTTGGTCGCCCGGCATAGAGAGGAGTTGAGACCCGTCGGGATACCGGCGTTCGCAGGTCGCAGTTCTCGTGCGGCCTGGTGATTCTCGAGCGCTCAGGCCCCGGAAGGGGCGTCTATCTGCTGCAACACTGGCTGTCGGAGTCGCGTGTCAACTCATACAATAATGTTACCGAACAGGGGTTGTTCACTCATTTAGAAATGTTACCGGGATAGTGCCGCC
>JBLRXG010000006.1:0-18111 GCA_047920855.1 Dehalococcoidia bacterium
CGCGCCAGGTTCAAGAGGATGCAGGGCTACAACGTTCTTCATCCGATGGGGTTCGACGCATTCGGGCTGCCAGCGGAGAACGCTGCCATCTACCATGGCATTCATCCTTACGAATGGACCACGAGGAACATCCAGAACATGCGTCGGCAGCTCAAGAGTATGGGGGCGATGTATGACTGGAAGCGCGAGGTAGTCACCTGCCTGCCTGAGTACTACAGGTGGACGCAGTGGTTCTTCCTCAAGTTCTACCATGCCGGCCTCGCCTACCGGGCTGAGGCAGCGGTTAACTGGTGCCCGAGATGCCAGACAGTGCTGGCCAATGAACAGGTGGTAGGGGAAGGATCCTGCGACAGGTGTGGCACCCCAGTTACGAAGAAAGCCCTCGAGCAGTGGTTCTTCAGGATCACCAGGTACGCAGAGGAACTCCTCGACTATAGCCACCTGGATTGGCCTGAGCGAATAAAGACCATGCAGAGGAACTGGGTGGGCAAGAGCGAGGGCGCTGAGATGTCGTTTCGCCTGGAGAATGAGGGAGTGGAGCAGAGAGAGATACGTGTTTTCACTACTCGACCTGATACGGTCTTTGGGGTGACGTTCTTCCTTCTCGCTCCTGAGCATCCCCTGGTCGCACAGCTAACCACCCCCGATCGCAAGACTGAGGTTGAGGAGTACGTTGCCTGGTGTCGACAACAGACGGAGTATGAGAGGTTGGCACTGGGCAGGGAGAAGACGGGTGTCTTCCTGGGAAGCTACGTTATCAACCCCCTGAGCGGGGACAAGGTGCCCATCTGGACTACCGATTACGTTCTGCCTACATACGGCACCGGGGCAGTCATGGCAGTTCCCGCCCATGATGAGCGGGATCTCGAGTTTGCCAGGAAGTTCAGCCTGCCTGTGCGAACCGTCATTGCCCCACCGGGCTGGTCAGGTGATGAGTTGGCGGAGGCCTACACCGGCCCGGGCACAATGGTGAACTCCGGCATATATAGCGGCATGACGAGCGAGCAGGGATACGAGGCGATCTGCGCCCTGCTTGAGAAAGAAGGGCGGGGCAAGCGCACGGTGATCTACCGCCTTCGAGACTGGCTTATCTCCAGACAGAGGTACTGGGGAGCACCTATACCTATGATTCATTGTGACAAATGCGGCATAGTACCCGTACCCGAGGAGGAACTGCCTGTCCTGCTCCCTCCCGATGCCGAGTTTCGGCCCACAGGGGAGTCCCCTCTCAAGTACTCCTCAGCTTTCGTCAATGCCAACTGCCCCCGCTGCAACGGGCCGGCACAAAGAGAGACCGATACCATGGATACCTTCGTGTGTTCATCATGGTACTTCCTGAGGTATACCAGCCCGGACAATCAGGATGCCCCCTTCGATGAAGACAGGGCCAGGTACTGGCTGCCGGTTGATCTTTACACCGGCGGTGCCGAGCACGCGGTCCTGCATCTTCTCTACGCCCGTTTCTTCACCAAGGCTCTCAGAGACATGGGCCTCGTCCCGTTTGGCGAGCCCTTCTCTCACCTGTTTAATCAGGGAACGATCGTATACGGTGGCGGCAAGATGAGTAAGTCCAAGGGCAACGTCATCGCACCCGATGATTATGTTGTCGAATACGGCGCCGATGCCGTGCGCGGATACCTCATGTTTATCGGCCCCTGGGAACTGGGCGGAGAGTGGAACGACAGCGGCCTGGTAGGCATCAGTCGCTGGCTGAACAGGGTGTGGGGACTGGTGACAACGGACTATCATCCGGCTGGTCAGAGTGCACCCACAGGTGAGCATGAGCAAGACCTATGCCACATACTACACAAGACCATCAAGAAGGTGACCACTGACCTGGAGAGGTTCAGATTCAACACCATGTTGGCCAGCCTCATGGAGTTAACCAACTATCTGGCGAAGGTCAAGGAGGACCGGACGGTGTCAGCTGCCTCGTGGCGAGAGGCGATGACCTCTCTTCTGCTTCTCCTTGCACCCACAGCTCCTCACCTGGCCGAGGAACTGTGGGCCAGGACGGGGCACACATATAGCATTCACACCCAGGCATGGCCTGAGTACAGCGAAGAGCTCGCCCGGGAGGACGAGATAACTCTCGCCATCCAGATAAATGGCAAGCTTCGCGACAAGGTTCAGGTGCCCGCGTCGATAACCGAGGCTGAGGCCAAGGAACTGGCACTGGGAAGAGAGAGAGTGCAGATGCACATCGATGGAAAGAAGGTAGGCAATGTCATCTATGTCCCGAAACGGGTGATCAACATCGTTCTGGCCCCGACTAAGTCGGGGTGAGGGAAGCACGCAGACAGGAGGGAAGAATGAAGATAGCGTTTGTCGGCGGTGGAGCCATGGGGGAGGCCATGATCAGAGGTATTCTGACAAGGAAGGTGGCTACGCCCCAAGATCTGGTGGTTAGCGACGTAAGCGGCGCGCGGCGCGAATACCTTAGTAAAGAATACGGCGTGGGTACGGTGGATGATAACCGGAAGGCCGCCGAGAACGCCGACCTGATTGTCCTGGCAGTAAAACCTCAGAATCTGCTTCAGGTTGCGGACGATCTTAAGGCACCGTCCCCGGGACAGCTAGTGCTGTCCATACTTGCCGGGGGCACTCTGTCCCAGCTGTGCCGGGACTTCAACCACACTTCTGTGGTTCGGGCTGCTCCCAATATGCCGTCGCAGATCGGCCAGGGGATAACCGTCTGGACCGCAACTCGTGAGACCAGCGATAGACAGAAGGAGTTCGCTCAGACCGTGCTCGGTGCGCTAGGCAAGGAGATCTATGTGGCCGATGAGAAATACCTGGATATGGCGACCGCGCTGGGAGGCAGCGGTGCGGCCTATGTCTTTCTCTTCATAGAGGCATTCATCGACGCCGGTGTTCACGTCGGCTTGCCCCGACACATAGCTCAGGAAATCGTGCTGCAGACCGTGATCGGCTCTGCCTGTTCTATTGAGAAGATGGGCAAGCACCCGGCCGAGTTAAAGAACATGGTGACCTCGCCAGGAGGAACCACTACCGAGGCCCTTTTCCAGTTGGAGAAGGGGGCGTTCCGTTATCTGCTTCTCGAGGCAGTAGCTGCGGCTCACGAAAAAGCCAAGCGACTTTGACGGTTGTACGGATATGGATGCAAGGCTTGAGTATCGCAACTGCCCGTGCTGCGGGCAGGATGATTACGAGGTCGTCTTCGAGTCTAACATGAAGGCGGAAGATGTCCGGGAAACGGTGGAGACAGTGTATATGATACCAGGCGACAAACACGGAAGACACGTTAGATGCCGCAACTGCCGGCTCATATATGTGAATCCCGTTGAGGAAACGAGCAGGATCAACAAGGCCTACTCCAGAAGGAAGAGCACAGATGCCTCCATTATGCGGAGGATGCGCTTGAGAGCGTCGCGATCACAGTTAGACCTAATAGAGCGGCGGCATCAGAGGAATGGTCTTCTTCTGCTCGACGTGGGCTGTGGCGAAGGGTTCTTCCTTTTTAACGCCGCCAGGGCCGGGTACAGCGCCAGGGGTATCGAGCTATCGGACGATGCAGCGGAGTATGCTAGACGCGAGTTCGGTCTGGATGTCGAGACTAAGCCCTTTGAAGAACTGCGGCTCCCCGAGAACCGCTTCGATGTGGTCACTCTCTGGCAGGTCCTGGAACATGTCCCTCACCCTCTCGCGATCCTAAGGGAGGCCCACAGGATACTGAAGCCAGGAGGATTGCTGGCGCTGTCGACTCCGGATATCGGGGGCGCACCGGCCAGAGTACTGGGAAGAAGATGGTGGAACATTCGGATGGTGCACATAAACCAGTTCACCACGGACACCATGACGACGCTTCTCAGGAACGCAGGGTTCAGAGACATCTCGTCTGTCTCTTACAGGGAATCCATAAGCCTGCTCGCGCTGTTCATACCGGTACTCAAGTACCTGAAGCTCTATGAGCCACTCAGGGCGCTCGTCGAGGCTGATTCGATTCTGGGTAGAGGCCTGAACAAGATCATGCTGGCATACCCCTCAAGACTGGACAACTGCACTGTAGTAGGCTTTAAGTAAGGAGGACACTAGATGGCACATCGCTCTGTACAGGATACCCTCACCCGCATAGGGAAGGGAGTGCGCACGTATTTCACTAATAGCACGATGGTAGTCTCTTACGAAGTGACTCTCTCCTGCAACTGTAATTGCCATCACTGTGATCTCGGGGGATACGTAGAGAATGAGAAACAGATCGGGCCGGAGCAGTACGGGGATATTACACGCCGCCTAAAGCCGCTTGTGGCGCAGATCTCTGGCGGTGAACCTCTTCTGCGCAAGGATATCGCAGCCATAGTCAAGGCTATCAAGCAGTCCGACAACGTGCCGCACGTTATACTGGTCACCAACGGTGTGCTCCTCAATGAGAACAACTACCTGCAGCTCCGTGAAGCCGGGGTCAGCCAGTTCTCCGTATCACTGGACTTTCCTGATGAGCGTCACGACGAGTTCAGGCGACATCCGGGCCTGTACAGACGCCTGGAGCAGAATCTACCCCGGCTGGCAGAGCTCGGTTTTCACGATATCGTGCTCAACTCTGCTATCACCCGGGCTAACCTGAAAGACATACTGCCTCTTGCGGAGAAAGCCGCTGAATGGAAGGTAGGTATGTCCTACAGCGCATACACCGCGCTCCGCACAGAGAATCCGGATTACAGCATAGAAGATGAGCACGATCTGGAAGTCCTGCGCGGTGCGATCGGAGAACTGCTGTCGATGAAAAGGCGTGGCTTTGGCATAGTGAACCCGGATGTCGTGCTGAAGAACATCGCCAGGTTCTTCGAACGCGGGTATGCGCCCAACTGCAGTGCAGGCACAAGGTTCCTTATAGTAATGCCTGATGGAGATCTGGTCCCATGTTCTCTCCACCGCTACAAGTACTCGAGTCGAAGCGAGATGATAAGGAACTTCTCGAGCACAAACCGATGTGGCGGGTGTTATGTCGCTATCAGGTCCTACAGCGAGCTTTCGCTCCTCGACCACCTGAAAATGACGCCGGTCTATATGCGACAAGCAGTGGTTCGCTAGAGAGAGGCAGTTCGCAATGCGCGGGAATGCCGTCAGAACTCCCGCCCGTCTCTGTTGACGGTGTGCAGCGACCGTAGTCACCCTATCCCTCGCCATCCGGTCAACCCGGGGACGCGGGGACCAGGTGAAGTATCTCACAGGCCGTACTCGAAATCCGGAGCTAAGTGGCAGTCGGAGTCTGACCCGGATAGAGCTTGTGCCATTTCGCCAGCAACTGGTCGCGCGACTCCTTGTGATCCGGGTCAGGAATGCAGCAGTCTACGGGGCAGACCTCTACGCACTTCTGAGTCTCAAACCACCCGATGCATTCAGTACACTTGTCGGGGTCGATAAAATACAGCTCCTCCCCCTCTTTGATGGCCTCGTTCTTGCACTCGGGCTCGCAGGCACCGCAGCTGATGCACTCATCGGTGATCTTGTACGCCATTCCTTATGCCTCCTTTGTGTTTTTGATTCTATATTTCATTCTTGCCGGCAGCAAGGCCGACAGTCGAAGAGACCTTCTCCTTAAGAGCTTTGGCCACGTGGCCGGGAACCATGCCATCCAGACACCCACCTAGCTTAGCAACTTCCTTGATCAGGGACGAGCTAAGGAACTGATATTGAGAACTGGTCATCAAGCAGAGCAACTCGATCTCCGGCGCCAGTTTTCTGTTCATCAGCGCCATCTCAAACTCCCGTTCGAAATCGGAGTTTGCTCTCAGCCCGCGGATCATGACCCGTCCGCCTGCCTGTCGGATGAAGTCCACCGTCAATCCCTTGAACGCCTCTACACGCACGTTAGGCAGCCCGCCGATCGCCTCTTCCACAAGCTTCACCCTTTCGTCCAGACTGAAGAGCGGCCTCTTGCCAGGATTCTCGTAGATGCCCACCACCAGCTTGTCTACCAGTGGAGATGTTCTCTCAATGATATCCATGTGCCCACAGGTGAGCGGGTCAAAGGTGCCAGGGTAGACTGCGACCGTCATATTTGAACCTCCTTCTGATAAATGGAAATATGGGTGTCACCATGGCGGCGTCGTGTAACCAGGCGGAGTCCATCGTATTCCGGATTCGTAACCAACCGGTTGGAATGACAGAGGACAACCGTAGCATTCTCGGCCAGCAGGCTGGATCTGGCCAGGCCTGTCAACGCAACGCCCACAGAAGGATCGGAGTAAGGAGGATCCATGAAGACAATATCGTAATGGTCGGAAAGGAAGGAGATCGCCTTGCTTACACTACAGCAGTAGACATGAGCTCGCTGCCGTTCCCCGATCTTCTCCAGGTTGGCTCTGATGATATCACAACAACTCTTCCTTTGGTCGACGAAATCAGCCCACCCTGCGCCGCGGCTCAGAGCCTCAATGCCCAGGGCTCCGCTACCTGCGTATAGGTCCAGAACCCGGCCCCAGTCAGCAGCCCTGCTCTCGAGTAGAGAGAATACGGAATGCCTCACGACACTGGTCGTGGGTCTGATCGAGCGCCTCGGCAGAGTCTTCAGCCGCGTTCCCTTTGCTGAACCACCGGTGACCCACATCGAATTAGCCCTGAATAGCGATCTTGTGGTATTATATTACTATTCCAGCCCTCGGTTCAAGCAGTTCAAGGTTGTTGACTACGAGAACGCCGTGTTCTATACTTCTGCGTGAACGGGAGTGGCAGGTGAGATGAGTACAGGGTTTGAAAGGTTTTCTGAAGGCGCTCGCAGAGTTCTAACGCGAGCTCAAGGAGAGGCACAGCGCCTCGGCCACAGCTACATCGACACTGAACACATATTGCTGGGCATTGCAGGGGAGGAGTCGGGAGTGGCGGCCAGGGTCCTCGGCAATCTGGGCATGTCGATGAGCAAGATACAGGCCGCAGTTGAGTTCGTGATCGGAAAGGGGGAGCGCCGCTCTACGAGTGGAGACGTCGATCTCGCCCGCCGAGCAAAGAGGGCCATCGAGTTCGCCGTCGACGAGGCCCGCCGTCTTAACTCCAATTACATAGGTGTAGAGCATCTTCTGCTCGGGCTGCTGCGCGAGACCGAAGGAGTGGCCTTCAGCGTGCTGGAGAGCCTGGGTATCACTCTGGAACGAACACGCGAGGAGGTCAACAAGGTTGTCCGGCAGGAGTCCATGCGGACACGAACCGCCGGGCGGGCAGCTACCCGCACACCAACACTGGATCAACTCGGCACCGATCTGACGGCTCTGGCCCGAGCGGACAAACTGGATCCCATCATCGGGCGCCACAAGGAGATTGAACGGGTAGTTCAGATACTGAGCCGCCGGACCAAGAACAACCCCGCACTCATCGGCGAGCCGGGAGTGGGAAAGACGGCCGTTATCGAGGGCCTGGCACAACGCATAATAGCTGGAGAGGTTCCTGAGGTTCTGCAGGGGAAGAGGATAGTGGCTCTGGACATAGGGGCCCTGGTCGCAGGGACGAAGTACCGCGGCGAGTTTGAGGAGAGGCTCAAAAGGGTTATCGAGGAGGAGAAGGCCGCCGGCAACTGCATCTTGTTCATCGACGAAATGCAGACAATAGTAGGTGCCGGGGCCGCCGAGGGAGCGGTGGACGCCGCCAATATACTGAAGCCATCCTTATCTCGAGGCGAGATACAGTGTATCGGCGCCACCACTCTGGATGACTACCGCAAGTACGTGGAAAAGGACCCGGCGCTGGAACGCCGTTTTCAGCCTGTCCTGGTTGCCGAACCTACCACGGAAGAGACGCTGGCCATACTTCGCGGAATTAAGCACAGGTACGAAGAATTCCATCAATTGGACATAAGCGACGAAGCGCTGGAGGCAGCCGCCCCGTTTGCAACGAGGTATATAGCCGACCGCTTCCTGCCTGACAAGGCCATCGATCTTGTGGACGAAGCCAGTTCCCGGGTGCGGATCAAGCGGGGAAGCCCCCCTATAGGGCTGGCAGAGGCGAGACGGGCCCTCGAGAGCGTGCGGAAGGAAAAGGAAGCGGCAATAGCAGCTCAGCAATATGACTACTCCGGTGAACTGCGAGATCGCGAGCTTCAACTGCTCGAGAAGATCGAGACCATGGAGAAGGAGTGGCAGGTCAAGAAGGAACAGGGGCGCCCCGTGGTTACCGAGGAGGACATCGCCGAGGTAGTCAGCATGTGGACGGGTATACCGGTGGTCAGGCTGACCACCGACGAGACGAGTCGCCTTCTGCAGATGGAGGAGGCTCTGCATCGCCGCATCATCGGCCAGGATGAGGCGATAGATACTATCGCCAAGGCAGTGAGACGGGCTCGAGCAGGACTGAAAGACCCCAGGCGACCTATAGGCGCCTTCATTTTCCTGGGGCCTACGGGTGTGGGCAAGACGGAACTGGTGCGGGCCCTGGCCGAGTTCATGTTCGGCAGCGAAGACGCCCTGGTCAGGCTCGACATGTCGGAGTTCATGGAGCGACACACTGTAGCCCGCCTGGTGGGAGCCCCCCCGGGCTACATCGGCTATGAGGAGGGCGGACAGCTAACCGAGGCCGTGAGACGTAAGTCATATTGTGCCATCCTCCTCGATGAGATCGAGAAGGCGCATTATGATGTATTCAACATCCTGCTCCAGATTTTCGACGACGGACATCTGACCGATGCCAAGGGGCGAAGAGTAGACTTCCGCAACAGCATTATCGTCATGACCAGCAACGTCGGAGCGGAACTCATAAAGCGCGACATGAGCATCGGCTTTTCGACCCACGTCGACGAAGACGGCAAACAGCACGTGGAGTACGACAAGATGAAGGAGAAGGTTCTCGGAGAGATGAAGAGGATCTTCCGCCCCGAGTTCCTTAACCGCCTCGATGCCACGGTCGTTTTCCACGCCCTTAACAAGGAGCATATACGCCAGATCGTCGACTTGATGCTTGATCAGGTTGTGGCCTCCCTCAAAGAGAAGAGCGTTACTCTGGAAGTAACCGATGAGGCCAAAGACTTCATAGGCAACAAGGGCTACGACCCGGTCTTCGGCGCCCGCCCCCTGCGTCGCAGCATCCAGACCCTGGTTGAGGACCAGCTATCGGAGGCTCTGCTTCGGGGCGAGTTTCTCCCAGGAGATACAGTGATGGTGGACTGTGTCGATGACAGCATCGTGATAAAACCGTTGGTAAGGGAGGCAGCATAAGCGCGGCTCAAGAGGTAATCACGGCACCACTGCCGGGGAGAATAGTGCGCATTGATGTGAGCGCAGGCCATGCTGTCGACGATGGTGACACGATTTGCATCATAGAAGCCATGAAGATGGAGAACCCCATAGTATCTCCAGTGAAAGGCTCGGTTGCGGAAGTGTTGATCGCAACGGGACAGGCAGTGAAAACTGGAGATAAGATAGCGGTTATCGAGTACTAGACCCCTCGACCAGCGGACTTGAACTCTAGCAGTCACGGCAAATCCAGATCCAGAAGCGTCTTCCTCTGCCAACAGTGCGGCAAAGAGAGCCCCAAGTGGTTGGGACGCTGTCCCGACTGTCATACGTGGAATAGCTTCGTCGAGACAAAGGTGGCGATCTCCCGAGCCGGAGGACAGACTCACTCCTCAGGCAACGACTTCCAAGAACTGGCACGCGTGCAGCAAGCCGAGCACCCCCGCATCCGCCTGGGTTTCTCCGAGGTAGACAGGGTTCTGGGGGGCGGACTGGTGCCCGGTGCACTGGTACTCATCGGTGGCGAACCGGGTATAGGCAAGTCCACCCTTCTGCTCCAGATCTCGGCGGCGCTGGCGGAAGACAACAGGACTGTCGCCTATGTCTCCGGAGAGGAGTCGGTCAACCAGATCAAGCTCCGGGGTGAGCGACTGGGAATCGAGGGCACCGGCGTCTACTTCCTGTCTGAGCCCGACCTGGGCGCGGTACAGGAGCGTCTGGACCGGCTTTCACCGGGATTGGCGGTCATTGACTCGATCCAGGCCATGCATCTGGAAGATGTGACGGGAACGCCAGGCAGCATCTCCCAGGTGAGGGAGTGCACCTGGAGGTTGGAGAGGTGGGCGAAACACAATGGCGTTCCTCTGATGATCACAGGGCATGTGACCAAAGAAGGAGCCATAGCAGGCCCGGGAACACTGGAGCACATCGTCGATGTCGTGCTCTACTTCGAAGGAGAGAGGTTCAGCAACTACCGCCTTCTGCGCAGCGTGAAGAACCGCTTCGGCTCCACCAATGAGGTGGGGATATTCGAGATGGGCGATAGAGGATTGGCCGAGGTCGACAACCCCTCACAGGTCTTCCTCAACGCATACAAGGATGGAACCGTTGGCTCGGCCGTGGTCTCTACGCTGGAGGGAAGTCGCCCCCTGCTAGTCGAGATCCAGGCACTCACCACCCCCAACAGCTTCACCCCACCCAGACGCATTGCCAACGGTGTGGATTTCAACCGGCTCTTGCTGATTATCGCTGTGCTCACCAAGCGTGCCGGGCTCAAGCTATTCAACCAGGACGTTATCGTTAACGTCACGGGTGGCTTGAGGCTCAATGAGCCCGCCGCTGATCTGGGCATCGCATCAGCCATCGCCTCCAGCTTCCACGATAGCAGGCCGATTCCCGGCCTGGTGGCCCTCGGAGAAGTGGGGTTGAACGGAGAGCTGAGGGGAATATCGCAGTTGGAGAGACGAGTGTCGGAAGCCGCCAGGCTGGGATTCACGTCTTGCCTCGTGCCCAGACTCCCATCGGGTATCGCGGGCAAGGTCAGGCAGCCCCTGCACCCCACCGGCATTCGTCTAATCGATGCCGGCTCGGTGGCCGAAGCCCTTACGCTGGGGCTGACAGGGCAGGTCAACAGCAGGATGCAGATGGGAAGAACTAAGCAGAGACAGCAAGGCGATGAATGAGGTTGGCTCTATGGCCACGATCATCGTTGCCGCAGGTGCCAGCCAGAGGATGGCGGGTATCAACAAGCTCTTCGCGCCTCTGCGCGATAAGCCTCTGCTGGCATGGTCTGTCGAGACCTGTCAGGAGTGCAGCCTGATTTCACAGATAGTCCTTGTGTTGAACGACAAGGACCTCGAGCAGGGGCGGGAGGTGAAGGAGAGCAGACACTGGTCCAAAGCCTCCATATGTCCGGGTGGGCCACGGCGGCAGGATTCGGTCAGAGAAGGGCTGAAGCGGATAGCGGACTGCCAATTGGTCATGATTCATGATGGAGGGCGCCCCTTCCTTACTCCGGACCTGATTCAGAACGGGTTTCGGCTGGCGTCTCGAACCGGATCCGCTGTGGCCGCTGTGCCCGTAAAGGATACGATCAAGCTGGTTGCCGACGACAGGTTGATCGGGAAGACGCTTGAACGCCACAACCTGTGGGCAGCACAGACGCCCCAGATATTCAGCCGCGGCACCATTACGACGGCGTATGAGCGCCTGACCGCGGAGGTCACGGATGACGGCGCTGCCGTGGAGTCGCTCGGAGCCGAGGTACACCTCTACATGGGGGATTATCGAAACATCAAGGTTACCACCCCCGAAGACCTTGCACTGGCAAGGATCATTGCCGAGGGCGGACTCTAGTGCTCTTCCGTGCCGTATTGTTGACAGAGAGCGATGCATAAGGATTTCAGAGCAGGCATAGGCTACGACAGCCATCCGCTGGTCTCCGGACGAAAGCTCGTCCTGGGAGGCGTAGATATCCCGTACGACAAGGGTCTGTCGGGCTGGAGCGATGCAGACGTTGCGGTTCACGCCGTCATAGACGCGCTGTGCGGCGCTGGCGACCTCGGCGACATCGGCACCCTGTTTCCCTCCGGCCAGGCCGAGTTCAGAGATATCTCCAGCCTCATCTTACTGAGGAAGACCTGCGACCTGCTCAAGGCCAAGGGGTGCGTTGTAGCCAGCATTGATGTCACCATAATCGCCCGGGCTCCGAGACTCCATCCCTACATTGGGGAGATGAGAGGACATATAAGTACATCGCTCGATATCGAGCCAGGGCAAGTAACTATCAAAGGCACGACTACTAACGGGCTTGGCTTCATCGGCAGGGAAGAGGGCATGGCTGCCCTGGCCGTAGCCCTGGTGCATAGATAGCATCGGCACTCACTGGCTCCTGCCTGCTCGCTCCTGTAGTCTACTGCCGACCCGCCCACCGGTTGAAGTGATCACGATCCTCCGATCCGGGTGTCCCCTCCCACTACCATCCGGCAATCAATCCGCCCCTCTTGCCAGCGCACGACGAATCTGACCTTCTTTCCTTCGAGCAGGTACTTTTCGCTCTGGCTCCGGAGACTCCCGAAACCCGCCCATTCCAGGAAGGCCTTGAGGAGTTCGATCTTCCCCTCCAGTTCCCTGTCCCCGAGCCCGTCCTCCAGATACCGGCTTACTGATGACCAGAACTCGTCCCTGGCCGTAGTTTCGATACAGTGCTCGAGGCTCGGAAGAAGCTCAACCTGGTTCACGCGGTCATTTGTACCACCCGCGAGCGCCAGGGTCAAAACTTGACAATCCTCACCCGGCGCACTATCATTATTATTGACATATGTTCATAATTCATAGCACAGAAAGGTTGCATTTGTGATGGCAAGGCCAGCGAAGTTGCGGTGTGTTGCCCGGTTGCCAAGCATAGGGGCTTTTCGGCCGGTGGGGATTCCGGTGGCCGCCCTAGAAGCCGTTAGCCTTACGCTTGAGGAGCTTGAGTCCGTCCGCCTCAGAGACCTGGAGGGGCTGGAACAGGAGGCGTGTGCAGAACGAATGCGGATTTCCCGTCCCACCTTTCATCGCATACTGGATTCGGCACGGAAGAAGCTGGCCGATGCATTGATCAACGGCAAGGCCATCCAGATAGAAGGAGGCAACTTCGAGTTACCACAGCGCCGCTTCAAGTGCGATGATGATGGACACGAGTGGAACGTACCCTTTGAGGTCAGGGCGCAGAATCTTCCCCTATCCTGCCCGGTGTGTTCCAGCGACAACATCCAGCCTACGCCACTGCCTGCGTTTGGCTCCGGCCGACGGTGCGGCCGGGGATTACGCGGGGGCAGATGAAGATGAGCATTCTCGGAAAAACGGAGAAGGCGCTCCTGAGCTATCTGGACGGCCGATTAACTACTGAAGACAACATCTGTGCCCATTGATATGAGAGTTCGGAGGGACGCATATGACGAATGAGCGACAAGTAATGGAGAGCCTGGAATCGGTCGTGGTGCCCAGTGTGAAGCGCAGCATAGTAGGGCTGAACCTGGTACGCAAGGTAACCACTTCCGACAAGAAAGTGAACATCACCCTGGCATCCACCGGGCTGGTTCCCGGTGCACAGGACTGGATCAAGGAGAAGGCCAGGGAGGCGGTAGAAGGGCTGCCCGGCGTCAACCATGCCAACATCGAATATACTGACGCCAAGGCAAAGGACCTTAACGAGATAGGCCACATGGTCGCGGTGATGAGTGGCAAGGGAGGTGTAGGCAAGTCTCTGGTCTCGAGCCTGCTTGCGATTGCCCTCAAGCGCAGTGGCTATCAGGTGGGCATTCTCGATGCCGATATCACCGGGCCCAGCATACCCAAGATGTTCGGACTCACCGAACGGCCCAGCGGCAATGAAAGCGGGATCCTGCCCGTGCTTTCGAGGTCGGGGATTGAGGTGATGTCAATCAACCTTCTCCTGCCAAGCGAGGAAGATGCAGTGATCTGGCGGGGACCCCTGATCGGCAACACAATCAAGCAATTCGGCGAGGATGTACTCTGGGGTAAGCTTGACTACCTGCTTGTCGACCTGCCGCCGGGAACTGCGGACGCACCGCTAACCCTGATGCAGTCGTTCCCGATTTCCGGCGTAGTCGTCGTCTTCACCCCTCAGGACCTGGTTGAGATGATCGTTCGCAAGGCGGTGAACATGGCGCGGACGATGGACAAGCGCGTCCTGGGCGTGGTAGAAAACATGAGTTACCTCTATGTGCCTGAGATCGACAAGAGAATCGAGATCTTCGGCCGGAGCCGGGGTGAGGAGATGGCCCGGGCCGTCAATGCGCCGCTGATCGGGCAGTTACCAATAGACCCCGACCTGGCCAGACTATGCGATGAGGGGCAGATCGAAAGCTATGATGGTGAGATCGTGACCAAGCTGGGCGCATCCCTTGTGCAGTCCATAATGGCTGGCGCCAAGTAGATACGAGGTATGCTGTGTACGCTGAATCTGACGACCTTCAGGGGTTGATCCTAGCGGACGCGCGAAACATCTACTCAGAGACAGTTGTCCAGCACGCCATGGACCCCAGAAACCTGGGTGTCATGCAGGATGCGGACGGATTCGGGAAGATGACGGGTCCCTGCGGCGACACGATGGAGATATGGATCAAGGTCAACGGAGACACCATCGCAGGTGCCGTCTTCATGACTGACGGTTGCGGACCGAGCATCGCCTCGGGCAGCATGGTCACCGAGATGGCCAGAGGCAAGAGCATTGGGGAGGCCCGCAAGATAACGCAGGTGGATGTACTGAACGCTTTGGGTGGCCTGCCCGATGAAAGTAAGCACTGTGCCCTCCTTGCAGCAGACACCCTGAAGGCCGCGATCAGGGAGTATGATAGAATGCTCCCTCCTTCGGTTCACACCATTTGATCTAGCCCGAACATCCGGCTGCCGGCCTGGCACAGACAGGGAATCGGGTCAGTCGCGATGGCAGCAAGGCAAGAAGGAGGAGGCATAACTATGACAGAAACACTACATCCGATGTGCTCCAAGTGTGGCAGGGCGGCATGCAGCCCCGTCATAGGGGTTGATGAAATACCTACCCTTGAAGAAGCTCCGTCGTTCTGCCCGATGACATGCGTCCCCGACTTGATAGACGCAGCTGTCTCGGAGTATGACAAGCCGGAGGTCAGGGACCTGGCACGCCAGGCCTCGATACAGGAGTTCGAATGCTACGAGCGCACAGCAGAGGGTCTAAGAACCAGGATCCCCCGCATCGAAGAGCTTATGCAGTTCGCCTCCAAATGTAACTACCGAAGACTGGGCATAGCTTTCTGCCTCGGCCTTAGAAGAGAGGCACAGATGCTAACTGACATTCTTGAAAGCAGGGAATTCGAGGTTGTGTCGATATGCTGCAAAGCAGGCGCCATAGCCAAGCAGAGGATAGGCATCAGACCCGATCAGCACATAGGGGGATCCGACGCCTGGGAATCGATGTGCAATCCCATAGTGCAGGCAGAGGTTCTCAACGCCGCCAAGGTCGATCTAGCCATCATGCTGGGGCTCTGCATCGGACACGACACCCTGTTCATCCTATACTGCCGCGTCCCCATGACAGTGCTGGCAGTGAAGGATAGGGTAACGGGACACAATCCGCTGGCCGCCCTGTACCTGTCGCAATCCCCCTACTATCGAAGGCTGTCGGCCAGGAGGTCATCATAGCGACGCAGGGGGCACATTCATGCTTGTCGTCGGATTAACAGGAAGCATTGGCACCGGTAAGAGCACGGTAGCCGGCATGTTCAGGGAACTCGGCGCTTATACCGTCGACTGGGATGAACTGGCCCGCAATGCCGTACGCCCCCGCTCAGAGGCATGGGAAGAGATAGTTGAGTGTTTCGGAGAGGAATTCCTTAACGAGGACCTGACACTCAACCGCCAGAAGCTGGCCGGGGCGGTCTTCAATAACGATGAGATGAGAGGCAGGCTAAACCGGATCGTGCATCCCCAGGTGGTTAAGGAGGATCAGAGGATCACGGAGGAGATAAGGGGCCGCGACGCCGATGCCATCATCGTGAAGGACATCCCGCTGTTGCATGAGTCTGATCTCAACATAGTCGTGGACAAGACCGTAGTTGTTCGCGCCAGCGAACAGGCCCGGTTGAGGCGCCTGCAGGAAAGGGGCATGAATCCTGCGGATGCCCGGATGAGAATGCGGTCCCAGCTGCCCCTTGACGAGAAGGTCAAAGCCGCCGACTTCGTCATCGACAATGATGGTTCGTTAGAGGAGACCAGGCGACAGGTAGAGAGGATATACTCCTCGTTAAGGGGACTGGTCCACCGCGGGCAGGCATAGGCAGGCCGGACCTGTTACGAGAGGCCGGGCGGCCTTACCCCAGTACAGACCCGATGAAGTCCTTTCTTCCGAGTACGAACTCGCCGGCCGACATCCTTTGTTTCCCCTCCAGCTGAACCTGCCGAAGGCCGAGAACACCGCAGCCGGTAATTACGCCCACTCCCGGCGGCTCGGCCAGCGCTATCACTTCGCCCGTCCTGCCAGTTGCGGCACAATCGAGATGCACGGCCTCGTGGACCTTGAGCCGTCTCGTCCCCCACCGCGAATGGGAACCGGGCCAGGGATTGTAGGCCCTTACCATCCGCCAAAGGTCAAGCGCCGGAAGCTGCCAGTTCATCTCGGCGTCGGCTGCGGTTATCACACTGCTATAGGTTGCCTGCGACTCATCCTGCTCCCGCGGCTTGAGGCGGCCAGCGAGCCATTCGGGCAAGGTCTTCAGAATAAGCCCGGCACCAACTTCAGCCAGCCTTGAGCTCAGTGATCCTGTGCTATCATCAGGCGAGACCGTTACTGTCTCCTGTGCCACAATCAGTCCGGTGTCCATACCGCTATCCATCTGCATGACGGTAACACCGGTCGTGTCGTCTCCGCAGAGAATGGCACTGGCAATGGGAGCGGCACCCCGGTGCCTTGGCAATAGTGAGGGGTGAATGTTGAGGCAGCCATACCCGGGCAAGCCCAGCACCCCGGCGGGGAGAATGAAGGCGGAGGCTGCCACGATGATCAGATCGGGCCCAAACCTCGCCAGTTCCTCCACCGCCTCGCTGGACTTGAGACTCTGGGGCTGAACCACGGGTATGCCACGTTCCAGGGCCAGCCTCTTGACCGGAGAAGAGGATACTCCATGTCCCCTTCCGGCTGGCCTGTCGGGCTGGGTATATACAGCAAGCACCTGGCACTGACTCCGCAGCAAAGACTCCAATACCGTGGCAGCGAACTGCGGGGTGCCCATGAAGATCGTACGCACATTCATACGAGAAACCATTTTCAACAATTTCCCCGATTATGTCAAAGATTGCCTAGAGGGTATTGCCGCGAATTGGTATTCTAAGAATAGGCAACAACCGGGGCCTTGCCCTCGTGTTAGCACTCCTTTCAGCTATCTCTGTAGCTGAGTGTTGTCGGAAGTGGGGACAAATTGCAGTCAGCGAAGGAAATCTGGAAGAGAGTCTTAGGTGAGCTTCAGATACAGGTTAGTAAGGCCAACTACAGCACGTGGCTCAGTGACAGCCGGGGCCTGAGCTACAGCGACGATGTTCTCGTCGTGGGTGTTCCCAGCATCTTTGTCGCCGAGTGGCTGTCCCGGCGGCTCTATCCCCTGGTAAGGAAGACATTGATCTCCATTCTGGGGAAGAATGTCGATGTCCAGTTCATGGTTCACAATGGCGAACATACGGTAGCTGCCCCTGTACGCTATACCGACGGCGGGACGAGCACAAAAGCCGCCCACTACCTTTTCAACCCCAGGTACACCTTCGATAGCCTGGTCGTCAGCGACTTCAACCGCCTGGCTTACGCCTCCGCCGTAGAGGTGGCTGAGAATCCGGGGGTCAGCTACAACCCCCTTTTCATCCACAGCGGCACAGGGCAGGGCAAGACGCACCTGCTGCATGCCATCGGTCACCTGACAAAGCACCGCGGGCTGAGAACCGCCTACACTACTGCCGAGCAGTTCGCCAACGAGTTCGTTGCTGCGATCAAAGAGAACCAGGTTGATAGGTTCCGCAGCAAGTTCAGGGATATCAACGTCCTCCTCTTCGACGATGTTCACTTCCTGATCGACAAGAAACAAACACTGCAGTGCTTCTTCCATACCTTCAATGAACTTTACAGCGGCAACCGACAGATAGTCCTCACCGCCGATTGCGCACCCAAAGACATGGCGTCGCTCAGCAGCAAAGTGAGGTCGCGCCTGGAAGGGGGGCTGGTGGTCGACATACAACAGCCCGACCTTGAGGCGCGCATGGACATCCTGAGAGCAAAGACAGACAGGTCCGTGCTCCACCACATGGAGGATGTGCTGCGGGTTGTGGCCGAGAAGGTCTGCGGAAACGTGCGCCAGCTTGAGGGCGCCGTCGTGTATCTCACCGCCCAGACCAAGTTGACCGGCAC